>CALPPS020000126.1 GCA_943325515.2 Flavobacterium psychrophilum | reverse complement strand
TTTTGATTGCGCTAAAGGTCATCCAGCTATGGGAAATTACCATCACCACCAAAATCCAAGTGCTTTTAATTTAGATCTAACGGTAATTTCAAACATTTGCGACATTTACGCAGCTGACGGATTATATGCTATTGATGCAACACAACATTCTCCTCTTATTGGTTATTCGTATGATGGATTTCCGATTTATGGTGCTTATGGATATGCTAATACAGACGGAACAGGAGGTATTACGAGAATTAAATCAAGTTATCAATTACGGAATATTAGCACCCGAACAACTTATTCTACAGGAGCAACTGTCACAGCTGGACCTGCAGTTTCAACTACTTATCCTTTGGGCTATTTTAGGGAAGATTATGAGTACATAGCTCAAACAGGTCAAGATTATTTAGATGAACACAATGGCCGTTTTTGTAAAACTCCAGAATATCCAAACGGTATTTATTGCTATTTCGCAACAGTAGATGCAAATTGGAACTCTGCTTACCCTTATGTTGTTGGTCCAACGTTTTACGGAACAAAAACAGGAGCTAAAGTTACTTCAATTACAGAAACGGTTAGCACTTATATTTCAACTAGCGAACTATCCGAAAATTCAGCAATCGAGCTTAAGGTTTTTCCGAATCCAACAAATGATGTGCTTATGGTTCAATTAAGTAACTTGATCAAAGAGAATGTTACGATTAAATTAGTTGATTTGACAGGAAAAGTGATTGATACAAAGATCATTTATCAAGGAAGTACAATCGCTTATTTTGACGTGAGCACGGTCTATAGTGGGCAGTATATCATTCAAATTGGCGAAGGGCAGCAGCAGAAAACTATAAATGTGAATATCGCAGATTAATATTTCCTGCTTTTTGCTACGTAAATTTTCTAGTATATAGCAAAGTTAATATTGTTTCCAATTCTCTTTGCGTACTTTTGCACTATGTTACCTGAACGACCTATATCAGATTGGATTCCTCTGTCTTTAAAAGAAGCTCAAAAAAGAGCTTGGGAAGAATTTGATGTGATCCTAATTTCTGGCGATGCATACGTTGATCACCCTGCTTTTGGGACTGCATTTGTAAGTAGAATCATTGAAGATGAAGGTCTGCGAATTGGTATTGTTGCCCAACCAAATTGGAAAGACGATTTAAGGGATTTCAAGAAACTCGGTAAACCAAAACTTTTCTTCGGTGTAACTGCAGGTTGCATGGATTCAATGGTTAATCACTATACGGCAATCACGATGAGTACATCGAGCAATTATTAACATGAAGAAAAACGAAATAGTTTTCCGTTAAATCATAAGGCTTTTATTACACTTATTATTTTCTGCTTAACCGTTTCCCATGTAATAGTTTTGTCAAAAACAATTGGGCTTGGTTGTATATCGGCATCATCAAAATAAGTAAGACTTCTTGCTACATGAAAAGTAGTTTGATGTGGATATTTTTCGGTGTAAAAGGAAAATAATTCATCTATTGAATAATGTTGTAAAAGGAAGAATAAATCATAAAAATCTTTTTTACTACCTCTTCCTGTTATGGCATCTAACTTCATGGCAGCAATATCTTCAAGGGAAGCCATTCGAATATTTTCTATTACTAAAAAAGGTCTAATAAACGGATAATGAAACTTTATAAAGTCAACTTTAACGTAATTAATTGTTGTAATTAGCGTTTGTGAAAGTTGATTATTTACTACAATTTGATAATCATTCAACAAGGATGTCAAAAGTTCGTTTGAGGCAAAATCAGTGTTTGAAAACAAATCCAAATCAATAGATTCCCTATTTCCTAACTGCAACGCTAAGGCTGGTCCTCCCACCAATACAAAAGAATTTAAATATTCTTTTTGCATCAAAGACTTTAATAATTCCAGTGTGTTAGATTCGACTGTTTGAGATTGTAACATCTAAAATTTATTTTAGGAATAGAAAAATATACAGAACAAAAACATAAGGTTCTTTCGTCAAGATTTTTTATTTCTACGATAATCGATTTTAATTTTTCTATTCCAAAATAGTTTTTTAGAACTTTAAAATCAACTAATGTTCCTCTTGTAAGAACCCGCTCTGTAATAAATAGTGAATGTGCTTGAGAATCAATATCCTCAAAATTAACATCCCAAAAAAGTGTTTTGCTTAAACTATGTTTAACATCTTCCTGCATCAATCAAATATAGGGTGAATTTTTAAATTAAAAGAAAAGATGTTTCAAACATTCAAGAATTAAAACCAAGAAAAGGGCAATATAAAATTCTTGTGTTGACTACCCATGAATTTGTGGATAGGTTTTATAAAATTGTCGGGATCGTGATAATTCTGTTGTTGTTAGTCCTTTAACAGTGATATTTTTGGTAATATTTTCTAGTAGTTTAGTTCCGTACTCTACTCTTTTGCTATCATTTTGTTCAAATTCCACAATGTAAAACCGGTAAGCCAATTTCTAAATTTAAGGTGTGTATTGACCGCTTTTTGCTACGTAAATTTTCTAGTATATAGCAAAGTTAATATAGTTTCCAATTCTCTTTGCGTACTTTTGCACTATGTTACCTGAACGACCTATTTCGGATTGGATTCCTCTGTCCTTAAAAGAAGCTAAAAAAAGAGCTTGGGAAGAATTTGATGTCATCCTTATTTCTGGCGATGCCTATGTTGATCACCCTGCTTTTGGAACAGCTGTTGTAAGTAGAATCATTGAAGATGAAGGATTGCGAATTGGAATTGTTGCTCAGCCAAATTGGAAAGACGATTTACGGGATTTTAAGAAACTTGGAAAACCAAAACTTTTCTTCGGAGTTACAGCGGGTTGCATGGATTCAATGGTTAATCACTATACGGCAAACAAGCGATTGCGCTCTACAGATGCCTACACACCGGGTGGCGAAGCGGGTTTTCGACCAGATTATGCTTCGATAGTTTATTCAAACATCTTAAAAGACCTTTTCCCAGATGTTCCAGTTGTTCTTGGTGGTATTGAATCGTCTTTGAGACGCGTAACGCATTATGATTACTGGAAAGATGCATTAATGCCTAGTATTTTAGTAGATTCAAAAGCTGATTT
>CALPPS020000125.1 GCA_943325515.2 Flavobacterium psychrophilum | reverse complement strand
TCTTTAAAGTAAAACCAGAGAGAGGAATTTCACGAGTGGTTTGTTTTTCACCAAAACACAATATCACTTTGCCAGAAATGGATTTGTCAACTATCGAAGAAATTATTCGAACTTGGCAACGTGAATATAAGGATTTGGGCAATGTTGATTATATTAAGTACGTTCAAATTTTTGAAAACAAAGGAAGTGTCATGGGGTGTAGCAATCCACATCCACATGGACAAATTTGGGCACAATCCTCTATACCAACCCAAGTAGAGAAAACACAAAATAGTTTGAAAGCCTATTTTGATAAAAATCAAAGCAATCTTTTAATTGACTATTTAAATGAGGAATTAAAACTAAAAGAGCGCATTGTCATTGAAAATAATAATTTTGTTGCCTTAGTTCCTTTTTGGGCCATTTGGCCATTTGAGACGATGATTATTTGCAAGCGTCCTATCACAAAAATCACAGATTTTACTCTTGATGAAATTGAAGATTACGCTAGTATTCTTAAAGTATTAACTATAAAATACGACAATCTTTTTGAGACTTCTTTCCCCTACTCTTCAGGTATTCATCAAGCGCCAACCGATGGGAAAATTCACCCAGAATGGCAATTTCACATGCACTTTTATCCACCACTGTTGCGTTCGGCTACAGTCAAAAAATTTATGGTGGGATATGAGATGATGGGAGAATCACAACGCGATATTACCCCTGAAAAAAGCGCAGAAATGTTAAGAGATTTGTCAGACGTACATTATAAAAGTAAATAAGAAATGAAAGTATTAGTAACAGGAGGTTTAGGATTTATCGGTTCACATACCGTAGTAGAATTGCAAAATAAGGGTTTTGAAGTAGTAATCATTGACAATCTTTCCAACTCTTCTGAAGCCGTTTTGAAAGGTATTGAAGTCATTACAGGTAAAAAACCACTATTTGAAAAATTAGATTTAAGGGAAAAAGTATCGGTGCAAGAATTTTTTAAAAAATACCATGATGTGAGTGGTGTAATTCACTTTGCGGCTTCAAAGGCAGTAGGCGAAAGCGTTAAAAATCCATTGTTATACTACGAAAACAATATTGCGTCACTGGTGTATTTGTTGCAAGAATTACAAGAAAAAACAGAAGCCCACTTTATTTTCAGTTCTTCCTGTACGGTTTATGGTCAGGCGGATGAAATGCCTATTGATGAAAATGCACCTATCAAACCCGCAATATCTCCTTATGGGAATACCAAACAAATTGGTGAAGAAATTATAAGTGACGTTGCAAAAGTGAGTACTATCAATGCCATTTTATTGCGTTATTTTAATCCAATTGGTTCGCACCCATCTGCTGAAATAGGAGAATTACCAATTGGTGTTCCACAGAATTTAGTTCCATTCATTACGCAGACTGGTATTGGATTGCGAAAAGAATTAATGGTGTATGGAAACGATTATCCTACTGTTGATGGAACTTGTATTCGAGATTATATTCACGTAGTTGATTTGGCGAAGGCGCACGTAGTGGCTTTAGAACGTCTTTTAGAAAATAAAAATGAAGATAAAGTTGAAATTTTCAACTTGGGTACTGGAGTTGGTAGTACTGTTCTTGAAGTGATAGCGAGCTTTGAAAAAGTAAGCGGAAAACCATTTCCATATAAAATTGTTGACAGAAGAGAAGGCGATGTTACCATGGCTTATGCCAGTACAGACAAAGCGAATACTGTCTTGGGCTGGAAAACAGCATCGTCTTTGGATCAGGCAATGGAAAGCGCTTGGAAATGGGAACAGAAAGTCAGGATAAATGACTTTCAATAGAATCTTAAAATCAAAATAGATTATCAATTTTTTATACTATTAACTTAATTTAATTAACCTAAAAAAAAACCAAAATTATGAATACATTACAATTTGCAGACTACATGGTATTTCTTGTTTACTTTTTTATAGTAGCTGGATATGGCTATTGGATTTACAAAAGAAAACAAACAGCCAAAAATTCTGCTTCGCATGATTACTTCTTGGCTGAAGGATCTTTAACTTGGTGGGCTATTGGAACATCCTTAATTGCTTCTAACATTTCATCTGAACAATTTATTGCCATGTCAGGCAATGGGTTCAAAATGGGTTTGGCAATTGCAAGCTATGAATGGATGTCGGCCTTGACGTTAATTATTGTTGCCGTGTTTTTTATTCCTGTATACCTAAAAAATAAGATTTATACAATGCCGCAGTTCCTTAATCAAAGATACAACGGAGATATTGCTATGATTATGGCTGTTTTCTGGTTGTTGTTGTATGTAATTGTTAATTTAACTTCTATCCTTTATCTTGGGGCATTAGCAATTAACGGAATTTCAGGTATTAATCTTGATTTGTGCATGTATGGTTTGGCATTCTTTGCTATTATTATTTCTTTAGGAGGCATGAAAGTTATTGGTTATACCGATGTCATTCAGGTGGTATTCCTAATTTTTGGAGGTTTAGTAACTACTTATTTAGCATTAGATAAAGTAGCAGAATTAAATGGACAGCATGGAATGGTAAACGGATTCAATTATATGATGAATCAATCTGGCGACCATTTCCACATGATATTTAAAAAAGATAGTTCAAATTTCCCAAGTTTACCAGGACTTACGGTTTTATTAGGAGGAATGTGGATTGTAAACTTGAATTATTGGGGTTGTAATCAATACATCACTCAAAGAGCTTTAGGTGCTGATTTAAAAACTGCCAGAAGCGGTATTTTATTTGCTGCGTTCTTGAAATTGCTAATGCCTGTAATTGTTGTTTTACCTGGAATTGCCGCTTATGTAATTTATACAAAAGGGGGATTGCAAACCGAATTACTAGGTCCTGATGGCGTTCTAAATCCAGATAGATCCTACCCTGTATTATTAAATTTATTACCAGTTGGATTAAAAGGTTTATCGTTTGCCGCTTTAACCGCTGCGGTTGTTGCCTCATTGGCAGGAAAAGTAAATAGTATTGCTACCATTTTTACATTGGATATTTACAAGAAAAAAATTGATGTTGATTGTAGTGAACAGAAAATGGTGCAAGTTGGAAAATGGGCTGTTTTTATAGCCATGATGTTAGCGGT
>CALPPS020000124.1 GCA_943325515.2 Flavobacterium psychrophilum | reverse complement strand
TTTTCATTTCGTGGAAATGATAAAGTGCGAGAAGCTATGCATTCTGCTTTTCTTTATCACGCTATTAAAAACGGGATGACTATGGGGATCGTAAATCCAGAAATGTTGGAGATTTATGATGAAATCGACCCCATTTTATTAGAACATGTAGAAGATGTCTTGTTGAATAGAAGAGAGGATGCAACCGAACGATTGTTGGATTTGGCCGAAAGTTTTAAAGGCGATTTTAAAGCCAATGAAAAAGCCATACAAGAATGGAGAGATGACTCCATCCAAAATAGACTAACGCATTCATTGGTAAAAGGAATTGATGAATTCATAGAAATAGATGTAGAAGAAGCAAGGTTAAATTCTGAAAAAGCCATTGATGTTATCGAAATCAATTTGATGGCAGGAATGAATATTGTGGGTGATTTATTCGGAAGCGGAAAAATGTTTTTGCCCCAAGTAGTAAAATCGGCAAGAGTTATGAAGAAAGCAGTGGCGTATTTATTGCCATTCATCGAAGCACAAAAAGACGGAAAATCATCATCTGCTGGAAAAGTTTTAATGGCAACTGTAAAAGGCGATGTACACGATATCGGTAAAAATATTGTAGCCGTAGTTTTAGGTTGCAACAATTTTGAAATTATTGATTTGGGCGTAATGGTGCCACCCGAGAAAATTATTCAAGCTGCTATTGAGCATAATGTTGATATTATCGGTTTAAGCGGATTGATAACACCATCCTTAGACGAAATGGTCTATTTGGCCAAAGAAATGGATAAACTTAATATCAAAATCCCAATTATGATTGGTGGGGCAACAACTTCTCGTGCTCATACCGCTGTGAAAATTGCACCCGAATACAAAGAAACTGTAGTTCATGTTAACGATGCTTCGCGCGCCGTTACTGTTGCTAGTAATTTATTGCAAAATGAGACTAAAGTAGGTTATGTCAAAGCCATTCGTGAAGAATATGACAAGTTGCGTGAAGGATATCTAAATAGAAGTCGTGATAAAAATTACTTATCCATTGAAGAGGCGCGTAAAAATAAATTGCAGTTGAATTGGGATAATTTCACACCAGTAAAACCCAATTTTATCGGAACTAAAACCTTTGAAGTGGAACTTTCTGAATTAGTTGATTTCATCGATTGGACACCGTTTTTTAATTCATGGGAATTGTACGGAAAATATCCAGCGATTTTGACCGATGAGATTGTAGGCGAACAAGCCACATCTTTATTTGCAGATGCGAAAGAAATGTTAACCCAAATCGTTTCCGAAAAATGGTTGACTGCCAAAGGAATTCTTGGAATTTTTCCAGCAAATACAATAAACGATGATGACATAGAAATCATAACCGACAACCGACAACCGATAACTTTTCTAACCTTACGCCAACAATCACAAAAAACAGCTGGCGCACCAAACATTGCATTAGCAGATTTTATTGCACCAAAAGATTCTGGAAAACAAGATTACATAGGATGTTTTTGTGTAACAACAGGTTTTGGAGTAGATGAAAAAGCATTAGAATTTGAAAAACAATTAGACGATTATAATTCGATTTTAGTAAAAGCTTTGGGCGACAGATTGGCTGAAGCATTTGCAGAATATTTGCATTTAAAAGTACGAAAGGAAATTTGGGGTTATGCCTCCGATGAAAGTTTATCAAATCAAGATTTGATTGATGAAGAATATAAAGGAATTCGTCCTGCGCCAGGTTATCCCGCTTGTCCAGACCATTTGGAGAAACCAACGATTTGGAAACTGCTAAATGTAGAACAAGAAATCGGAGTACGATTAACAGAAAGTATGGCAATGTGGCCAGCGTCATCGGTCTCTGGATATTATTTTGCCCATCCAGAGAGCAAGTATTTTGGATTGGGAAAAATAAAAGAAGACCAAGTAATAGATTACGCCAAACGAAGAGGAATTTCCACAGAAATGGCAATAAAATGGTTAGCGCCGAATATAGCAGATTAAAAACAGTTGTCAGTTGTCAGTTTTCAGTTATTTTGGAAACAGATAACGGACAACAGATAACTAAAAATTATGAAAGTAACACAACATATAGAAAACGCCAACGGAAAACCATTGTTTTCTTTTGAGATCCTTCCGCCTTTAAAAGGGCAAAATATTCAATCAATTTTTGATAGTATTGATCCGTTGATGGAGTTTCAACCTCCGTTTATTGATGTGACATACCATCGTGAAGAATATGAATATAAGGAATTGCCAAGTGGATTATTGGAAAAGAAAATTGTTAAAAAACGACCAGGAACAGTTGGCATTTGTGCAGCAATACAAAATAAATATTCGGTTGACGCAATACCTCATATTCTTTGTGGTGGATTTACAAAGGAAGACACCGAGAATTTATTGATTGATTTAGATTTCCTTGGTATTGATAATGTTGTGGCACTAAGAGGTGATGCATTGAAAAACGAAACCTACTTCAAACCCGAAAAAGACGGAAATGAATATGCAACAGATTTGGTTCTTCAGATTCGCAATTTGAATAAAGGTATTTACCTTGATGAGGATTTGACAAACTCGGCTTGTACTAATTTTTGTATTGGAGTTTCTGGCTATCCTGAAAAGCACATGGAAGCACCAAGTTTGGATAGCGATATTCATTTCTTAAAACAAAAAATAAAAAACGGTGCTGATTATATCATTACACAAATGTTTTTTGACAATCAAAAGTTCTTCGATTTTATAGATAAATGCAGAGCAGCTGGAATTACAGTACCCATTATTCCTGGGCTAAAACCTATTGCTACTAAAAAGCAACTCAATTTAATTCCGCATCGATTTTCATTGGAATTACCCGATGATTTAATTATGGCAGTAGTGAAAGCTAAAGACAATGATGCAGTAAAACAAATTGGCATTGAATGGTGTATTGCCCAAAGTAAAGAGCTACTTGCTGCAGGAATTCCTGTTTTGCACTATTACTCTATGGGTAAAGCAGAAAATATCAAAGCGATTGCGTTGGAAGTTTTTTAATTTTATACAAATTTATAAGTAATAAATTTCATTGATACATTCTGCTGTTTTTGTAAACTTTAAACTTAAGGATGAGGCGTTTTTTATATATTATTTTATTGATTTCAACTTTTATAAAAGCTTAGCAGAAGAATACTTCATCGTGGGTCTAATGATATGATAGTAAAACCTATTCAAAGCATTACGGGAATTTTGAATAGTACAGGAAATTTAGTCTTAAAAAATTTACCACCAGTTCATTCGCCACTTGATGCATTGTTCACTGGTCATGTGATTTACCCATAAAAATCACGATAATTTGACCCTTTATGTTTGTTTCTTCTTGGTTTTCTCTCTAAAAATTTGCTCGAGATTTTTGCTTCTCAAACTTATTTGAAGTGTTTTTAAACCATATTCTTGAGCGAAGTCAAAAACTTTCGGTCGCATGTCTTCTTCGGTGTTAAAAGTCAGTATCCAAATGTTATCAGAAGTATTTTTGTAGGT
>CALPPS020000123.1 GCA_943325515.2 Flavobacterium psychrophilum | reverse complement strand
TGTGCATCTGGTCCAACGGCTATTGTTGAAGTTACAAACCCCACTACAGGTAAAGTCTGGATGGATAGAAACCTCGGAGCATCTCAAGTGGCAACTAGTTCTACAGATGCTGCAGCCTATGGAGACCTGTACCAATGGGGCAGAAGAAGTGATGGTCACCAATGTAGAAATTCGCCTACAACGAATACTTTGAGTACAGGTTTATTTAATCCAAATCCCGATCAACCAGTAGATAATAAATTTATTTTAGTTCAAAACGCGCCTTTTGATTGGAGAAGTCCTCAGAACAATAATTTATGGCAAGGTTTAAACGGTATTAATAACCCATGTCCCATTGGATTTAAATTACCAACAAGTAGTGAATTGAACTCTGAAATAAACACATGGAGTAACAATAATGCTGTTGGTGCTTTTAACAGCATTTTGAAATTCACAAGATGTGGTTTCCGTCGAGGAAACGATGGTGTATTGCAAAATGTTGGCGCTGGAGGAGATTATTATTCTAGCTCAGTTAACAACACAAATGTAATGTATCTCGCTTATGACGGGAGTATCGCTTTTGTCGGACAATCTGAAAGAAGATTTGGAAGAGCCGTCCGTTGCATAAAAAATTAAAACCATGTTGAAAATATTAGCCTGTATTGTTTTTACATCTATTTTGAATTTTTCATATGCCCAACTATTTGGAGGGCAAATAAAAACGAATAAAAATTGGGCAAATTCTTATCCCTGATGTTCTATTTTTTGTGCATCTGGTCCAACGGCTATTGTTGAAGTTACAAACCCCACTACAGGTAAAGTCTGGATGGATAGAAACCTCGGAGCATCTCAAGTGGCAACCAGTTCAACGGATGCAGCTGCTTATGGAGACCTGTACCAATGGGGAAGAAGAAGTGACGGACATCAATGTAGAAATTCAGCGACAACAACAACTTTAAGTTCTGTAGATCAACCAGCCCATGGCGATTTTATAAGAAGCTCTTTAGAAGATTGGAGAAGTCCAATGAATGATAATTTATGGCAAGGAATCAACGGTGTTAATAATCCTTGTCCATTTGGATTTAGAATTCCTATTCGGTCTGAGTTAGAAAATGAACAATGGAGTTGGAGTTCTGCAAATGATTTAGGGGGGTTCAATAGCCCATTAAAATTCACAATTGCTGGTTATCGAAGATTATCAAATGGAGTTCTTTCAACTGTTGGGACCCAGGGTTATTATTGCTCAAGTACTGTTTCGACAAATAGACAAATAAATATGTATTACAGTACCACATTTGCCAATTTTAGTAATGGATTAAGAGGTCATGGCTTCTCAGTGCGTTGCATCAAAAATTAAAAATAAAAAAATGTTAAGTAAAGAACATACCGAAAATTTAATCAAAGTCACTTTTGAAATTGATCTCAATACACCAAAAGGGAAGGAAAAGTTTGATTATAAAGAATTAGTAACTTTTTTGGATCAAGTCGAGCATATTCATGAGGCTGCTTTAAGAATAGCATATAGTGAATCAAAAAGTAGAAATCTTGAAAATAAAAAACTAGTCATTGACAATTTAAAATTAGACAATTCATTGAGGTTTTCGATTTCATTTTTTATTGATTTTGACAGTTTGTTTCCTTATTATTTTGCTCTAAAGGCTATTATTGGCGTTTGTGAAAAATATGGGAAAAATACTGGCGATCTTATAAAAACATTGAAAAAAATTCTTCTTTGTTTTCAAGAATACATTAAAAATAGCCCATCCATTCTGCGAAGACTTGGGCCAAAAACAATAGCTTTAATTCAAGACCTACATGAAAATATTTATTTGAAAGATTTAGAGGCATTATTAAATAATCAAACTTTTAAAAGACTTTATTATTCCTTCTGTAAATCAGCTATTTCGATAAAAAATATTATTTCTTTTTTTGAATTTCTAGGAAAAGTAAATGAGGTTGTTTTAATTGATAATCACGAATGATTAAAATCATCGTCGTATTATTCATTTCACTAAGCAACGCACTCTTTGCCCAATCCCTCCATGGCATCATCCCGTCCCTATCCAATCAATGGGTAAAATTCGGAACATTCGAAGGTTTGCAATCAAAGAATTTAGATAGTTCATTGGTTAATGATAAAGGAACGTTTGCTTTTCAATTTTCGACACAAAAACCTGCTGTTGGCTATTTAATTTCCGCAGAAAACAAACCCTATTTTTTGATTTTGGATAAAAGCGAGCAAATCGAGCTTTCGGGAGAAGATTTGTCTATACCTGAAAAAGTAAAAGTAAACTCTGGAAAACAAAACCAAGTATTTGCTCAATACGCATCCGAGCATCCAAAACGTGAGCAAACCTTGGGTGCTTGGCGTTATTTGAATCAGATTTATACATCTGATCCGCTTTTTTCCAAGGATACGAAAGCCAAGAAATTCATTGATGAACAATACGGGCTAATCAAAAAACAAGACCAAGATTTTCTCAATCAATTGGATCCTAAAAGCTATGTAGCTTGGTACCTTCCAGTTCGAAGATTGGTAAGTGATGTTTCCATTGTGGCACAATACCGAACTGAGGAAATTCCGGCAACGATTCAAGCATTTAGAAAACTGGATTACACCGATGAACGCCTTTACAGAAGTGGTCTGTTGAAAGATGCGATTGAAAGTCATTTTTGGTTATTAGAAAATTCAGGAAAATCCATGGATTCGGTTTTCATTGAAATGAAATTATCCATCGACGCCATGATAGTTTATTTGAATAAAGACGAAAAGAAACTCAATGAAATTACCGATTATTTGTTCGATTTATTGGAACGCCACAGTTTGTTTCAAGCTTCGGAATACCTGGCATTGAAGGTTTTAAATGAAGTAAGTTGCACAATCAACAGCAATTTAGCAAAACAGTTGGAAACGTATCGAGCCATGAAAAAAGGCAACATCGCCCCTGATTTTTCTTTTTACCCGAATACTATTTTTCCATCTGATATTTCAAGAGAAAAAACGCAAAAACTATCCGATTTAAAATCTCCTTACAGCTTGGTTGTTTTTGGAGCAAGTAATTGTCCTCGCTGCCAAGAAGAAATACCAGAAATTGCTAAACTGTATTCAAAATGGAAAGCACAAGGAGTTGAGGTTGTTTTTATTTCCTTGGACGAGGCTCCTCAAGATTTTACAAAGTTCACAGCTAGTTTACCATTTATCAGTTCTTGTGATTTCAAAAAATGGAACAGCCCAATTGTAGAATCCTATTACGTATTTGGAACTCCAACAATGTTCCTATTAAATAACAAACGTGAAATTCTCCTTCGCCCAAATTCTGTGAAGCAAATGGATGCTTGGGTAGATTGGTTTTTAATACAACAAAACAAATGAAAATAAAACGAAACAAATTAGTGCTGTTATTCTCCATTCTAATTTCAGTATGGAGCTACGGGCAAACCCTCGATTGCACCATCACCGCCTCGGCAAATCCTATTTGTTTGGGAGATACAGCGATTTTGAGCGTCAATTCCAATCCTTTAGAAACAGTTTATTGGTCGGATGGATCAGTGGGGCTTGATAGCATGCAAGTGCATCCCACGCA
>CALPPS020000122.1 GCA_943325515.2 Flavobacterium psychrophilum | reverse complement strand
CGAAAAACACAGGAATTGGACACGGTGCAGATGTTGCATCTGGTACTTTAACCAATGCTACAGCAATAGGCTCTGGCGCGATTGTTGACGCTGACAACACCATTCAACTGGGAAATGCAGATGTCACTGATGTAAAAACCAGTGGAGCAATTACTGCTGGCGGGAAAATAATCGCAGGCGCCTCCTCTGCTGCTAGCTCCTCAGCAGTATTAGAGGCAAGTTCAACCACACAAGGCTTCTTACCTCCTCGTCTAACCACCACACAAAGAGATGCAATTGCTACTCCTGTTGCAGGTTTAACCATTTGGAATATCACAAATACGCAATTAGAAGTGTATGATGGCTCCTATTGGAAGAATATGGTTGGGCTATTAGTTTCTCCTTTAAATATAGGAGATAGTTACGGAGGTGGTAAGGTGTTTTATATTTTTGGTCCAAGTGATAATGGCTATATTAAAGGACAAACTCATGGTTTGATTGCAGCTACTGAAGATCAAACTACAGAGGCAGGAGTTAAATGGTTTCCCAATAAATTCTATGGCGCAACAGGAACCTATATAGGACTAGGATTACCCAATACGCTTTCAATAATTACATCTGCCGTAGTTACAGGAACCACAAATATGTCATCGTTTGCTGCGGGGCTTGCTAATAGTTATAGAGGTGGGGGTTATATAGACTGGTTTTTACCAAGCAGAGATGAATTAAATTTATTGTACCAAGCTAGAGATGCCATTGGCGGCTTTGCGACTTCTGGGATTCCGAGTTATTGGAGTTCTACCCAAAAGGGTAGTATGAGTTTTACTAATTTTGCCAATTTTGCTGAAGGAGTTACTAGTGCAAGGCTTCAGTTTTTTTATACAGGTGGTAATCCGGTTCAGCAGACAGGCACCATTACGGATTTAGGAATTGACAACCCAAGACGCGTGCGGGCTATTAGGATTTTTTAATAAATAATTATGAAAAAATATAGCTATTTTTTTCTTTGTGTTTTAGGAATAGGAATTCCAAAACTCAATGCTCAAATCGTCTCAGTTTCACCAGGTTCTAGCTTTAACATCAAAGCAGGAACCGTTATTGGTGCAGAGGGTTTAGATTTACTACCCGCTACTGATTTTAGTTTTACTTCTAGTTTAACTAGAACTACAATTGTCAGCAATCCTACCAGCACTACTACCATCAATAGAAGTTATCAGTTTGGCACTACCACCGATTCTTATAGTGGTGTAATAACACTAAACTACGATGATTCAGAGCTGAATGGACTAACAGAAAGTAGTTTGCAATTATTCTATAATAATGGCATTCAATGGTTGACCGATGCAAATACTACCAATAACGCTTCTGCAAATTATGCTACTTCTGTCCTAACGGCTACTGCTTTGAATGAAATAAGTTTAACTTCTCAAGACCTAAGCAATCCAAATTTTGAGGGCAATGCTGTTCGTTTTCTACTATACCCCAATCCTACAAGAAATGTTTTAACTATTGAAGCTTCTAATAATGCCACAATAGATAAAATTATAGTGATTGATATGTTGGGCAAAATAGTCCTAGAGGAATTACCCGAAAATAATCATATTAACGTGGAGCGTTTTGCCTCAGGAACTTACATCCTCAAAGCCTTTTCGGGTGCTACTACTTTTATAACTAAGTTTATTAAAATAGAGTAATTTTAAATAAACCCTTTCAGCGTTTTAGTCTTGAAAGGGTTTATTTTGCAAACTATTAAGTAGTTTTCCCATTACTTCAGTAAATATTAGTTTGTCATTTTATACAATAGTTCTATCTTAAGTTTAACATTTTGCTACAAAGTAATCAGTAGCATTTCATGATAAAGAAACAATACTACCCTAATCAATGCAGTTGTGAGTAGATTTTTTACTATTATTTTACTTTGAAAACAGTAAATTAATTACTCTAGATTAAATCATTTTTTATTCTAGAATAAGTCATTTTTTATTATAGATTAAACAGAAAAAGAAAAATAAGTAATTTATTTGCATAGTTATTTTAACTTAAAAATAAATCTTTAATCTTTAATCTTTAATCTTTAATCTTTAATCTTAAATTTAAAAATTATGAAAATGAAAAATTATTTTATTATTGTTCTCGTGTTAGCTATTTCTATTAACTTTAGTAACGCTTCTACTATCTCTTCAGCTAGTGCTGTTGTCAATAACTTGACTTTAAAGACAGATTTTGGTAAAAAAATCCAAACTGATCTTCGTTTAACTTCAAGTTCTGCTAAAGGAACCGAAAATCAAACTCTATGTCAAAGCACAGTAAGTTTGTTAGGAGGTGCTGGTTATGATGCTCAAACTGTATGTGTTGGTAAAAATATTCGAAGTATTTTTTATCAATTTTCAGCAGATGTTACTGGTGTTAATCTAACATGTACAAATATTACTCCTGGTAGTCCATTTTATGGTAATAGTTTTAATGGAACTCCCGGAGGTATCTTTTATGGATTCAATAAAAATAGTAAAATACTTACTATATATGGAGCATTATACTTATCATCCTCCTTTAGTTATACTTTTACTTCTAAGGGAACATGTACCCCTGTATCAATTTCAGGAACAATTACTGCAACTGATAACTTAGTTGCTACAGTAAGATTAACTTCAAGTGTTGCTTCAACCGCGCAAACTAAAGCTGTTAATACCGCTATTTCAAATATAGCTTATCAATTTACAGGAGCTAATGACGCTACATTTTCAGGATTACCTCCAGGTGTGGGTGGATGTTTTCAATGGAGTACAAAAACTGCTATTATTTATGGAACACCTAATGTAGCAGGCACCTATATATATACTATTACATCAGCAGGATCGTGTACTCCTGCAAGCGTATCAGGAACTATTACAGTTACACCTAGTGCTGCAAGATTAAGTTCAGGAAATGTATCTGTTGACGCATTAGAAGGTTCAAAAATATTAGATGTTGTTGCGTATCCAAATCCATCTTCAGAAAGCTTTAACTTTAATTTAACAAGTGCAAGTGAAGAAAAAGTAAGCATTATGGTTTATGATATGATTGGCAAATTGATAGATAAAAATGAAGTAACACCTATTGAATTATCTTCGCTTCAAATTGGAAATCATTATACAACGGGTATTTACAATGTAATTGTAACTCAAGGAAATAAAAGTAATAGACTACGTATTGTTAAAAGATAGTTATAATTAAACTTTGTATAATTATAAAATAGCCCGAAGTAATTCGGGCTATTTTTTTATAAATAATCTATTTATAGATTTATACTTATTGGTTACTATTATTTTAAAAGCCAAGAGAGTTTTTGTCCTTAGCTTCTATTACTTGAAGTTTTGCCAGTACAAATGTTTCTTAAACCAAATTAGTTAAATAGAGTAAATTAAAAACCCTTTCATAAATATAAAAATGAAAGGGTTTTAAAATATAATGAGTGCATCAATTAACAAAATCAATTACCTATTTCACACTTAAATAGCAACTACCAAAATATACCGTTGATTAAATCTTCCTTTTGAACATTTTAGCTCATAGGTATTAATAATAGTTTGTTGCTGTTATTTTTCCAGTTTTTTTGTCTAATATCAATTATTGAGGACTGGTCAATCGTTAAAACTTATTATTTTTTAGTTTACGATTTAAGAATACATAACCCAATACTACTGCAGCTATTAATAGTAAAGGTATAGAACCATCTATACTAGCTGGAGGTGTTAAATCATCAGTAACAGGATCAAATTCTTCTTGTGCACAAAGTGGCATAATTGTGAAAAACATCAATATAATAGCAAACTGTGTCCTATTTATTAGGCTTTTTCTTTTCATTTTTGAGCTATATTTTATTGTACAATCCATTTTTTGGTAACGCTTTTTCCTTCTTGTGTAATCGTTATATAATATAT
>CALPPS020000121.1 GCA_943325515.2 Flavobacterium psychrophilum | reverse complement strand
TGCATTGGCATTATTACCCCCATTAACATAATCAGTAGAATAATATACTTTTAACACATCGCCTACATTGAAACGGTCTTGAGTCTTGAATGACATACTATTAGCAGCAGTAAAATTGACCGGAACTATAAAATATGCTTTGTTGTTTTGTTCTTGATAGTTTGAATTGCTACTGAATGCAGAAAGTTTTAGATATTTATTCCCACTAAATGACTCTGTTGCCCAATATCTAGTTCCTAATATAGCATCATTGATATATTTTGGGAAAATACTTGTGCTAGCAGGATAAGTTTCGAAATTTTCAGAGAAAGCTCCAAGGTATTGGATTGCTGTTCCTCCCAATGCTGGGGTCAAATCAAAACGACCTTGATCTAATTTAATATCACTTTGATATCTAACAATAAATTGGAAATCGGTATCATATTTTGTTAAAACACCTCTTATTTTTCCACTTGCCGATGGTACTTGATTAAAAGTAAAAGGGCAAAAACTACTGAAACGGATTATTTGTGCAGTACCCCCATTTGTTGATGAAATAGTATGATTTGTAGCACCACCACCAGAGTCAATATCATAATAGGTTCTTCCTAAAGACGAATCTGAAAATTGAACATTATTTAATTCAACTAACGTATTTTGATTAGCGTCTGTGTATGCATCTGTCAAACTCAATGTTCTTACTAATGCGCTTTCTGGTTCTACTGTAGCTGATGGAAATAAATGATTTTTCCATTCAAATTCTGAAATCCTGCCAATAGTTCCGTTATATAAAGAACCTATTTGCAATGAACCATAAACGATAGCACTATATAAACCATTTAATTTGATATATACTTTTCTTCCAGGTATAAATCCTTCACTATACAAGTTAGTAACATTCAAAGGCACGCTAAATCCAATTGGGTTAGCACCTAAAGTTTGAAAAGATATTGACTTATAAAAAGTCCCTTTTTCATCGCTTGATGTTACATAGGCTTCTATAATCTGATCTGTTGGTGTAGTTGGGAAAGCAACAGGAACATCAGGATTACTATTATTAGCTGCAACTGCATCAGCATTAACTGACTGAACAGTTCTTGTTGTTGTCAATTCATAGGTAACCAAAGCATTCTTTGGAGTTGTGAAATGATCATCATTAGCACACCCAAAAAACAATCCAGTTGTTAATGATACTAAAAGTGCGGATTTTAAAATTATATTTTTCATTTTTTAAAAATTATTTCTTGTCAAAAATTCTAATATTATCAACTTCGTATGTTCCGTCTAAAGAAAAATTAGTTCCAGAACCTTTGCATTTAAATGCAATATAAATGTTCCCTGTATAACCAGATAAATCAATTAAACCCGAACTAAAGAATTTAAATCGTGTTTCATAAACTAAAGGAGGTGTAGAAAATGGAATAGCTTGCCAATTAGCAGTCAACACATTTGTTCCGTTATAATCCGTTGATATAAAAAGTTCAATTGAATTGGCCGAAGAAGAAACATAGGCTTGAGCCACATCAAAAGTTAATGTTTCATGATCACGAGTATCCATATTTATTGCTGGAGAAATTAACCAAGCAACATTTGTAGCTTGTCCTGATAGATAGGATGTAAATTCAGCGTATTTGGATCCGCTATAGATACCTTGTTTCCATTTTACGGTTCCGGTTTGAGCAAAATTTGTCCATCCTTCTATATTGATATCATCACCATCAACAGTGTTTGATAAAAACTCTTGATAAAAAGTATAATCTGTAGGTTCAGCAATTTTTATATCACTTTCTGGAGAACAACCTATAAATGGCAATAAAGCTATAAATACAAGTGCTATTTTTTTATAATTTTTCATAACTTTAATAATTAAAAATTAATATATAAATTTAAGAAATATGTTCTACCATAACCGTAGAAATATTTTGGTGCAAATGAAGGAGTAGCTACTAAATTTGTAATACCATCATTAGGCGTAATGTCATGAAGAGTTACATCTTGATTTACTTCTCTATAATTAGCATTTCTTGATTGCTCAAATCCGCCAGTTTTGTATGTAACATCTAATACATTGTTGATACTGGCGAAGAAACCAATTATTTGATTTCCAACTTTCCAAGATTTACCACCCGTTAAATTTAACAAATAAAAATCATCGAATTTTTCTTGTTTTAATAATTCAGCCGCTCTTTGTGGGGTTATTTCTGGAAAATCTAATCCTTCTAAATCATTTGGATTTCTGAAGAAATTAGCTGTTCTTAATAAAGACGAAATGTTTAAATAATTATTTGCTAAATAATTTGCATTAGCACCAACCCACCAGAATTTAGGGTCTCTATACTCAACTCCAAATGAAGCTGCTGTTTGTGGTCCGCCACCAATTCTGTATCCTTTTAAATTGGCTTTACCAAAATCAGCCACTGGATTTGTATTTGTTGGTGTCGCCAAATTATCGTTATTCAAATAAACATTTGGGTTATTGTTATAAGTATATTCTCCGTATGCTCCAGAAAGAGTTAATTTGATTGTAGATGTAATTTGATATTCCGTCCCTAATTCTAAACCAACATTTTGCTTTTCAACATTTGCTAATGTTTCTGCTACAAAGGCATCGCCACCGTCACCACCATCGTCTAAGAAAATACCTTCTCCATAAAAGAATGACGTTTCAGTACCATTTTTCACATTAGAATAAAATGCGGTTAATCTTGATTTGAATTTTGGAGCTTTGATAATATAACTAACATCACCACTTGTAATATTTTCTGCTTGAAGACCAACAGAAGTATTATCATTAATACGAGCATTTGGGAAAACATTTCTTAATGTAGGTGCTTTAGTCATATATGCTGCATTCAAATTCAAGAATTGTTTACCTGTAATTTTATACGTTAGTCCTCCTTTAAAACCGAAGTTTTCATAAAGATATGTTTTGCTTTTTCCAAAAGAGTTTGTTGGATAAATTCCATTCTTATATAATCCTTCCCTTTGATATTGGGTTCTTGAAAAAGACTCTGCTAAATAAAAATCAACTTTTTTATAAGTAAATTTAAATTGAGTGAAAGCATCAACCGTATTTGCTAATAAGTTATAATTATAAGAAAATGTCCCATCGCCATGACGAACCTGATATTCATTGATTTGTCTGTTTGGATTATTTAAATCAGATTGTTGTTGGTCAGCAGAATTTGTAAAATAATTTTTATCATCAAAATAATCTCCACCCAATAAATCTAAAATATTAGCAAAATTATGTGACTTCAAATTTCTAAAAGTTACACCAGCATTCATATTAATATTATCTGCTAGTTGAGAACTCAATATTGAATTTGCTGTCCAAACTTTATCATCGGTTCTGTCTTCGTATAAAATGTAAGCGCTATGTCCATCAGTTGAAAGTGTGTTTGCGTTATACATTTTGTTCCAATCAATTTGTTTATTGCCTAAAAAATTTGACGCTGCAGCTATACCATTAGCAACATTCAAAGGGTCGTCTCCTAAGTAATCTGTATAATCATCTGGATTGTATGCTGAAGTAAAGTAACTAGGTAAGTTTCTATAATAGGTTGGATCTGGATTTCCGACACCTTGATAGGCTAAACGACTATTACCAATTTTTCCAAATTGGTGAGTCACACTAGTATTCAAATTAGTTTTGTCTGAAATTTTCCAGTAATGTGTCAACATTAAGATGGGCTCATCAACAGTTTTATCTCTTGAGTTACGCTTTTTCCCATCTTGCCAACCCCAATAAGAGTTGTATTTTACTCCACCTAAATTTCTAACTTCATCAGTATTTGGAGAACTTTTACCACGACTGTTTTCAGAATAAATAGAAGTGAAATTTAAGGAATGATGATCATTAAACTTTTTCTCAACACTGGCAAATAAGGCTTTAGCATCGTAATCAGTTCCTTCAAAATATCCTTCTTTTGCCCAACGACCAGATGCAGAAACAACAAATGCCCAACCTTTAGTATTCATACCTGAAGCATGAGTTGCCATTGTTCTCCAGCTATAATTTGTATTTGTTCCTGAAAAAGAAATTCTTGAACCTCTTCTATAAATTGACGCTCTAGTATTGATTTCTTGTGTTCCTAGAATTCCACCAAATGTATAATCAGAAGGAGTCGAACCAGAGGTGAACTCTTGGTTTCTAGTAGCATCATTTAACCCACCCCAGTTGCTCCATTGAGGTCTTCCATCATAAATTTTATTCATAGTAACCCCATTGATCATGGTGGTTCCATATT
>CALPPS020000120.1 GCA_943325515.2 Flavobacterium psychrophilum | reverse complement strand
TCTTTTATTGTCTGTAAATATATTGCTAAATCTTATAAATGTCAATAATATCACTATTACATTCCATTTAAATTTCGCTTTTAATGAAGGATTTGGGTATTTCACTCTCCAAACATACCAACCATTTCTAACAACCATTTTGCCATATTCATATTGATTTGGCCTACCTGATGGGTCATGATAATGCAATAATTTTGCTTTAGTCGTGATGACATTTTTTCCAAATTTTTGAACTCTAATGCTAAAATCAGCGTCTTCATACAGTCCATAACCTTCAAAATAATGAGAAAATTTAATGTTATCAAATACAACTTTTCGAAATGAAAATGACATGCCAATTAATAAATCGACCTCATAAATTTTTTCATTCAAAGGAAAACCACAAGTCCTTCCATTGGAAAACTCAGGCATTCGTCCTGGTCCTAAATCTGATTGCAATCCTAAAATATTTCTTAATACATTTCTAGCTCCTTCAGGATAAACATAACCTTCAAAGTCATAAAATTGGTATTTACTATATTTTTTATTAGGTTCTTTTTTAATCCATCTGATTTCATTTATGGCAACTCCAGCGACACCAACTATTTCATTATCAGAATGAAATGCATTTAAGATTTCTTCAAAATAAGTTGGTTCTAAAATAGTATCATCATCAAGAAAACAAATTACATCCGTAACATCTCCAACTCTAGCAATTCCATAATTTCTTTGTTTGGTTAAACCCCTATGCTCGTTCGGAACTTTAAAATATTGCAGATTTTGAAATTTATTGTTTTCTAAAATTGCTTCTGTTTCATTATTTGTTGAACCATCGATAATTAAAATCTCATTGGGATAAATAGTTTGACTCTTCACTGAATTTAATAAACTCAATAAAGGAATTGGTCGCATATAAGTACAAATTATCAACGTGAAATTCATCTTATCTATTGTTTAATTAATTTGCTGATAAACACTTTTATCCCAATTAGAATTAAATTGAAGCATTAATTTCATTGACTTTTGAATGGTTGGATATAAAAATAATTATTAAATATTTATAATTTTATTACTTGCTGATAAAAATCGGCACTTTGTTTGGCAACTACTTCAATACTAAATTTTTGTGCTACTTTTTTTCTGGCTGCAATACCAAATTGTTTACGTAAAGCTTCATTTTCAAGTAATTCAATTATTTTTTGAGCATAGCTTTCATGGTCTTTCGGATTTACTAAAAATCCATTTACAGTATCATCTATAACTTCGGTTGCCCAACCAATGTTAGATGCAACAATTGCTTTTTGCAACGCCATAGCTTCTATCCAAGAAACGGGTAAAGCTTCTGCAAATGTAGGAAAAACACAAACAGTCGCTGAACTAATATAATACTGGATTTTATTATAGGGAACACTACCTATATAATCGACATTTTGTAAAGCATCCTTATCAAATAACGATTGCATCATTGCCCATGTAGAAGTATTTCCTGTAATAATATCCGAAACGTCTCTACCTATCAAAATTAGTTTTACTTGTTTATTTTGTTTATACACTTCGTTAAAAATCAGAGGTAATTCTAAAAGTCCTTTTTTTCTAATTAAACTACCAAAATAGAGAATCGTATTTTCCTGCATTTTTGCTTTATCACTAAAAGCAAAATTATCAATATCAATACTGTTTGGAATTATAGTAAACTCTTTTTGTAATCCAAATAATTGTTTAGTAACAACAGCGGTATAGTGACTAACTGAGAGCAAAGCATCTGCATGTTGCAAAGCTCTTTTTTCATGATATTTGTTAATTAATTTTACTGGACGTTTATCCAAATGACAAAAGTAAGTGTCAGATCCATGTAGCCTAGTGACAATAGGACATTTGGGCTTTATATAGGAGGTAATTCCAGTCCAATCGGGTGCTTCAACAATAGCTAGTTGATGATTTTCAACTAAATTATTAATAAGTCTTTCAATTTTTTTTTGGGTCAAAAGTCTTGAAAACCCTTTTAGTTTTATATTCCTAATCTTATAATAGCTAATATCATTTTCTTCGAAAACTTCATCTTCATTTTGTCCATAAACTAAAACAAAGACTTGATGGCCAATAAGAGTTAGTCCTTTGGACAAATTCAAAATACTTGTTCCTATTCCTCCAGACGAACCCATTTTTGGATGTGGAAATTCTGGTGTTAGAAAAGCAATTTTCATAATTCCTTCTTAGTTATTTCCTCTATAGCCTTCCATATCCTTTCAGAAGCTTTTTGGGGTGGATGTTGATTAATTATTTCAAACCAATGCTGAGCATTTTTGACAACTGTTGTATCATTAGCACTCAAAATCTTTTTTATTTGTTTACCCATTTCGGATGTATTAGTAAACCAATATACAGAATCTTTTGAAGGCATAGACCTAAAATGTATAAAGTTATATATTTTTTCAACAGACCAATTTGGAAAATTATTATTAGCCACATTATAATTTATATAGCAACATGGTTTGTTATAGGCAACAAAATCAAAAACCATAGAAGATCCTAAATTAATAACAAATTCCGTGTGAAATATAGTATTCATTTGAAGAATTAAATCCTCTTTGGTGGGCAAAACAGTATTCCAAGTGGTTCCAATATTTCCCCATAATGGAGCAATAGACACAATAATATTCTTATATTTTTCTAAAACAAAATCAAATCTATCCGAGAAATCAACAGGACAACGTCTGAATAGGATTCCCAAATTAAACCCTTTTGCATTTAATTGTGTTACTGCTTTTGCCACATCAATTAAATACTGAGGATCATTGGGAGAAGTAGTTACATCATCACCAGAAAAGCAAATATATTTTTTAGATAAATCCAAACCATATTCTTTGAAGAAAGTTTCTTTTGAAATTAAAAAGTTTTTTTCATAATGAGGTTCAAATTGTGGTGTTCCTGTGATATAAATTTGACCTTCTTTGATTTCAGGATAGTAATATTGAAGTTCTTTCTTCATATGTTCACTCCAAACGAAATAAAAATCAGCATCAATAATTTTTATGCCTTTGGGCAAATTGTCCCAAGAAAAAATAAAACATGCAGTAGGAATTCCTAAATCCTTAGCAGCGAGAATTGGAGCAATTGCTGAAGTAATTCTCTGGTTTGTAACAAAAATAATAGCAGGATTTTCTTGCTTTAAAGTGGCTAAACTATCAAAATATAACTTAGTTTTTCTTTCAGATAATTTTATTTTATCTTTTATCCTTTTCAACCCTTTAGGAGAATTATTCAAAACAATCATCAAGTGGTGTAAAGTGTTTTTAATAAATGACTTTATATCTTTATTGGACAAAGGAAATCTATAAGTGTCATAAACTGTATCGTTAGCTCGTATTATATTTTGATTTAATTCAATTTGAATTTGGGCATTTTTATAAAATTCGGTAAGTGGATGAATTTTTGGATTTTCAATTTTTATCTCTTTAAAACCTAATGGGTACAAATTAAATGGTGTAGCGTTCCAAAAAGTAATATCAAAACCTTTTTCTAGTCCCAAATTATGAAAATTTGTAAAGGCAAAATTCCTCAATCCGATACCATCGGGAAGAAGTATAAATATTTTGTTATTACTATTTTTTGTCATTATTTTAATAATTGCGCAGCATTAATCCATTGCCAAATATGGAAACTACTTTGATTATCTCCTTTATAAAATAATTCTAATTCGACTTGTAATTCCTTTTTCTGAAACCAATTAGTATTGGACAACTTATCTACTTCAGAAACAACCCAATCTTTTAAATCCTCAGATAGCCATTCTCTCTGTGGTGTTTGTAATGGCCGTTTTGGAGCTAAAACCAAATCTTTTTGCAGAAATTTTTCGGCTATTTTACGCAGCATCCATTTTTGAACACCATCTTTTATTTTAAAATCTGTTGGGCGACTAAAAACATATTCTACCAATTCATAATCTAAAAAAGGTTCGCGTAATTCTGTACCATACAACATAGAAACTCTATCATTGAAACGCAAAGCACGTGGAATTTTGGTATAAAACAAATCACGATATTGTAAATTCAATAAATCGTCTTCAAATGGTTTTGGATAGCTTGTTTTATGATACTCATTTGCAAAATCTTTATCTAGAGCATTTGTTCTAAATGGTGATTTAGAAACACCTTGAATAGTATTTTGATTGTTATTTAAATAATAATCATAACCAGCCCAAGCTTCGTCTGAACCTTGACCATCTAGTAAAACTTTTACTCCTTTTTGACTAGCAGTTTGGAAAATTTTTGAGTAAGCAATAGTTGGAATTCCGCCATAAGGTTCCGCTTGATG
>CALPPS020000119.1 GCA_943325515.2 Flavobacterium psychrophilum | reverse complement strand
TGTTTCTTCGTAATCTACTGTAAACCAATAATCATCTGATGGTAATGGACTTCCGTTAAAGGTTCCGTCCCAACCTGCACTACTAGAACTTATTTGTTTCAATAATTTACCCAAGCGGTCAAATATATAAATTTTTGTGTTAGGTTGTCTTCCTAAGCCAACAATATTCCATGTATCATGAATACCATCTCCATTTGGAGTAAAGTAATGTGGGTAATCTACCGCTTGTACATTTGTTAGTTGCTCTACACCACAGGAATATCCATTAGGGTCTCTTACATCCCAAATATAAACGGTATGACTACCTAAAGATACATTCTCAAAGACAGGACTCGTTTGTCTTGGTCCATCATCCAAACTGTACTCATACAATCCATATCCAGAATTTGTTACTGTAATGATTTGATTATTCTCAAAGTAGTTACTAACATTATAGCTAATATCGCCTGCTGGTCCTGATTTGATAACCGTAAAGGTAGATGCTGGACTAACTACCGAAGTACATCCTAATAACGGCGGCGCTAAGCTTGTGGCTTTTATTGTATATGTAATTTGTGTTGTGGATTGCGGTATATCACTAACTACATAGTCTATCGTTACTCCTGCAGGAGCCGGAATGGCTATGCCATCAGCATACCATTGGTAAGTATAATTCGCAGCAGTTATACCTGAATCCAATACCAATCCATTGGTTACTGTTGTAGTATTCCAGCGCACACAAGCTATGTTACTATTGATAG
The DNA here is from genome assembly GCA_943325515.2 of Flavobacterium psychrophilum. GTDB lineage: Bacteria > Bacteroidota > Bacteroidia > Flavobacteriales > Flavobacteriaceae > Flavobacterium > Flavobacterium psychrophilum_R. Next base: position 3,637 of record CALPPS020000119.1, on the reverse strand, counting down.
TACTGCTAATAACAGGCTCAGCTAATTTCTCTATGATGACATCAAAGGAATCTAACTGATAACATCCTGTTACTGTATTCTCAACTCGTACCCAGTAGGTACCTGTCTGTACTTCATAGGTAGTTAAATTAGTCAAAGCACTACCCGAATTACCCGCCTGCGCATCTGACTGATTGTTATAGTAGAACTCAACGATATAAGTTGGTGCCGTTTGGGTTATCCCTAAAATAGCATCCACATAACCTGCTAAACTCGGTAATGGACTTGTGGTGCTTTGTGTATACAACTTCGTTCCGTTATTTACTCCATCTGTATCACACTCTTTCATATCAGCCATGGAGTAATTTATAAGTGGTTTTGGATTTACCACTATATTGAATTGTCCTACTGCACTCTTACATCCTGTGATTGTATTGGTTATTTGAACATAAATGGGTTGTGGGCTACTTGTATTTAAATAAGTAGAAGGATTGTTTATAGGTAGTGTTAAGGCTGCATCTTCATAGAACATAACACTATAACTTGAAATTGGAGTAGTTAGGTTATTGGCTAATAAAGCACTGTTCTGAGTCGTTAAATCAAACTGTTCTATACCGTCATTTACTCCCGATGGATCTGCTTCACATATTTGATAATCCGCAATACTTGCCACACTTGGTAATGGGTTAACTATAAAGCCTTGTTTTACTTCTTTATAACATTTTCTTCCATTATAACCCGTAAAGACATTACTCTCTACTGCAATATAAACATATTGAACCAAGTTAATGGTAGTACCTGCTATACTTGTATCACCTACTAAAGCTACTGTAGGTGTTGTTATTTCATTAGTGTTATTCTCTAAAGCGGAATGACTTGGAAAATAATGAAGCGTTACATTAGGGTCTCCATTTTTAATATAACCTTGATTAGTGGTCAAATCAAATTGAGCCACTCCTGAACCTGTACTTGTCTCACACTGTGCCGGAAAAATCATAACAGGTGTAGCTAAACTAGGGTCTTTTGGCGTTGGTAATGGCAAGACTCTTATATCTAACGTGGTGATGCTCTGACAACCTGCCGCACTGGTAACTACTACGCCTAAGTTTTGTACCGATGGAAAGATATTGGTATAATCGGTAAAGTCTGTAATGGTTGTTGGCCCACCTGCTTGTGCTAAAGCTAAGCTTGGGTAATAGGTAACGGTGTAACCTGGTAAGTTTTGGGTAATCATAGCGTTTCTTACCGTTAGGTCAAAGCTGTGGTATTGATCGTTCTCGTTCGGAATAGGATCATCATCACACAAACTCAGTGGTGTTGGAGTGGTAAGTTGTAATGGGATGTTGATAATAATCTTGAAGCTGCCTATGTTATAACAGCCTGTGATATTGTCTTCTACTCGTACCCATATGGTAGCACCTGTACTAGCCACATAGTTGGTGGCTGGAATGATGGGTGACGTTCCTGCTTCTGCGGCGGCTTGGGTGGTGTAATAGCTAACGTCATAACTGCCTGAAGCGGGTTGTTGCGCTACTACATCTGGGCTGCGTTGGGTTAAATCAACACCTGTAATGGCATCGTAAGGGTTGTTATCGTCATCGCATACGGTGATAGCATCTAAATTGATTGGCGCTATAGGACTTGGATTAACATTTAAGATGATTGGCATTACGTTCCAACAGTCGGTAAGTGGGTTTTCGGCTCTTACCCATAGGGTTTGGGTAAATGGCTTGATATTACAGTAAGGAACGGTGGTGTCTATTTTAATCGGAAGTGGACTTCCTATCTCGGCATCGGTTTTGGTTTCGTAAAAACTTAAGGTATATACTGCACCTTGTAGAATGTCTGCTTCTAAGGTCGTTAAATCAAAATCACACGAATATCCGTCTTGGTTGTCATCACAAAGGGTATAGGAATTTGTTGGTGGTATTGGCTCTGGCAATGGCGCTACTCTGATGTCCATCGTGGAGACAACATAACATCCCGTTGTGACATTGGTAATGCGAATGCCTAAGGTTTGTACATAGATGACTTGGTTCTGATATTGTAAGTTGGTGATGGCACCTGTTCCGTTCTGTGCCGCTGTTAAGCTTGGATAGAAAGTGACTTGCATACCGGTTTGTCCCAAAAGGATTGGCGCTACTTGTGAAGCTAAGTCAAAGGTCTCAAATCCAATGTCTGCAGGGGTGCTTTGATTAACATCACATAACGAATATTGTGGGTAATTGGGTTGGTCGGAATTTGGCAATGGGTGTACTACTAAGTTCAAGGCTACGATATCATAACAACCCGTTAAGGTGGTCTCTACTCTTGCATATAGGGTTTGGATCCAAGCATTTAAGGTTGGGTTCCAAATGATTTGGTTAATGTAGTTTGTGACATTTGTTATTGGGAAGTTTCCACTCTGTGCTTCGGCTAGGGTGGTATAGAACCTAACCGTATTGAGCGCTGGGTTGATACTGCCTAATATCTGTGGAATGGTAGTGGTTAAATCAAAACTCTCAGAGCCTACGGCTCCTGTGTAGTCACATTGCACATAGTCGTATGGTACGGTGGCCTCTGGCGTTGGGTCAACTTTTAATTGGAGTTGTACATAATTTGCACAGCCTGTTAAGGTATAATATACTCTAACATATATAGTTTGTGTCCATAGATTGATATTTGGATAAGCTGTTACGTCTGTTATAGGGGCTGCTCCTATCGAAGCATCGTCTTGAGTTTCGTGAAAAGTTATAGAGACTCCTGTTACTGGCCAAGTTCCTCCTGCAATTTCTGCTCTAGTACTATTTAAATTGAATACTCCAAATCCATCGTTATTAGGATCACAATAGTGTAAGGCTAGTGGGCTTATGGCTGTCGGACCTTGGGTGACTCTTAATAGTTGGGTGGTGGTAGCATAACAGCCTGTTGCGTTGTCCTCTACTCTAATGTAAATTGTTTCATTATCTGTCCCTAGGTAGTTTAGTGGTGCCACTTGGAAAGTTAGGTCTTCGTTTTGTGCGGCTATAAGAGTGGTGTAATAGGTAATGGTTAATCCTGACGCATTGCCATTAGTTACTACTGCTTCATTAGTGGTTAAATCAAACTCTGCTTGATTGGTCAATCCGTTACTGCACTCAAAAAGTGTTTGTGGTATTACAGCTGGTGGTAATGGATTTACTATTAAATTAAAGGAACTAACACTGCTACATCCTGTTATATTATTACTAATGTTAATCCATATTTGTTCTGGATTACTGCCATTTGGATATAAGTTTGGTAATGGTGTTACTTGGTTGGTGGCATTGGGTTGGCTATCATAGTAACTAATGGTAACATTTAACTGCCCATTGGCAATATCTGTGTCTTTAGTATTTAACGTGAATGTCTCTATCGCATCCCCCGGATTGTTATCATCACATAATTCATAATCCAAAATAACTGGATTTGCTAATGGTAAGGGTTTAACTATCAAATTCAAAGTAGTAGTGGCATAACATGATGGTGAGCCTGTGGTGTAGGCTCTAACATAAAGGGGTTGTGTGCCTGGTACTATACTACAGTAATTTACATTTAAAGGAATTGCTGTAGTACTTGTGGCAGTTTCATAAAAATTAACAACTATAGTAGAATCGCCTCCCGTGATTTCATTGATTTTAGTATTTAAATCAAAATTACA
>CALPPS020000118.1 GCA_943325515.2 Flavobacterium psychrophilum | reverse complement strand
GGAAAAATAGAGGCATTCTTGTTGTTGTTTGCAATGGGTATTCAGAATTCTTTAGTCACTAAAGTTTCGCAATCTACAGTTAGAACTACTCATCTTACGGGTTTATTCACAGATTTGGGAATTGAACTATCGGAACTCTTTTTTTATAAAAAACCAGAACAGCAAAAGAAATTAAAAACCAACATTTACCTGAGACTTTCTATAATTACCTTCTTTTTTATAGGTTGTGTTTTAGGTGGATTTGCTTATAGTACTATTGGAACAAAAACACTATACATTGCCTCAGCGGTATTAGTTATAGCTTTGTTTTATGATTACTTGCGATTGAAATTCTATGAGATAAAAAGAAAAGCTTTGGAGTTATAGCAAGCCGTTATACTTTCTGATAAACCATTCTGCAGCTAAGGAAAGGGCTAATAACACCAACAACCAAATCCAATCTATCAATGGTGATTTCTTAACAATGGTTTTTTGAATGGCTTTATAGCTTTCGTCTTCTAGAAGTTGTTTGACCAAAGCATCAACTTGACCAGGTAAGAAAGCTTTTCCTTGTGTTTGAGTAGCTAGTTGGTTGAGTTTATTCCAATCAGGGTTTACAAATTGTTTCTCAATATCAAAGTCTAATACTTCAAAACTACTGCTGTAAGCCGAATTAGAGTTCAATTCTTTCACCGTAAACTTATAATTACCTGCTGCTAAACCATCCAAATTAGCTTGAAACGCATTTGTAGTTCTTAGTAAATCGTAGTTTTTTACTTGTTTGGTTTTAGTATTTGTAACCGCTATTGTCAACCTCGCTTTTTCATCGAGTTCATAGTTCTTGTTAAAATATTGTGCCGTAATCTCAATTCCTTCGCCTGAGTTATAAAATCGTTCATGCGTTACTACCAAAGATTTACGCGAATTATTTGATGCTAAATACTGAATTGTTTTATCTAAGAAAATATCAAAATCGGTAAAGTTCTTCTTGTTGACATAATTCTCAGCACGCCATTTCCAGATATTTTCTCCAAACAAATAAGCGCCTCGCACCCCTTGGTTTTCAGTAAAGGTTAACAAAGGTTGGTTGGTCGCAATATTCCTAATCATAGAAGACAACAAAGTATTGGTATTGCCTTTAGTTGTGATGGTTCCGAAAGGATTTTCTAATGGAGGAAACTGTTCAAATCCGATATCATCTAAAGCAAATAAATTGAACTGACTATCAAAGGAAGCCAAATAATCTTCTTTTTGACCACTCGATTTGAAGGTAAAGCTATTTTGATTTTGGTTTAAGAAATTGAAATCGGTATCATTTCCTGTTATTATCCATGTGTTGATTTTAGCCTTAGCATTCTGTTCAAATATACTTTTGAACGCCACCGATGGTTGATAAATAATCAAAACATTATAATCTGTTAATGATTTGATTTCATTTGGTTTAAGTATTGTTACCTTTCTTTGTACATTAGTCTCAATACTACGTTTGATAGCTCCTAAATCAGGGTGAGCAAAATCGGCAATTAAAGCTACTTCTGTTTTTTGATCAATTACTTCTACGGCAAAATTCTTAGTGTTGTTATAAATGTTTTTTTCTTGTTCTTTGGAACTAATAGTGGCTTTCAAAATTTGCAGCCCTACCCTATCCGCCGGCAATAGAACATTCATAGTTGCTGCTTTTTTATCAGGAGAAAAAGAAACAGTTTGTTCGGTTAACAATGTATTGCCTTGCGTTATTTTAAAAGATGCATTGATAGCTTTTGTTCCGGCGTAATTTAAAAATACCTCCACAGGAAATTTATTCTTGTGAAAAGCATACTTGTTTACGTTGAGTTGGGTAATCTTTAAATCCAAATAGGTCATTGTATCTCCAACTACTAGAGGATACACTTTATTAGCAGGATTAAACCCAAACACATAATCTTCTCCCGAAGTTTGATTTCCATCTGATAACAAAATCGTCGGGAACGATAGGTTTTTATAGATTTCTTTTAAGCTTTTAGCAACTATATCAATATTGGATTGTTTACCCTTAAAATCTATAGTGTCCGAGGGCGAAAAATCAGTAGCAAACTGGTAGGTTTGTACATCAAATTTATCAGCCAGTGTAGAGTTGCCCTTTAGCTTATCAAACAATTCTATTGCGGATTGATCAGCTTTTAAATCGGCTATAGAAGCTGAGTTATCAATGACAATAGGCAATGGAGTTTTGATGGTTTCAATGGTTCTGCGGGAGATTATTGGATTTATCAACAATACTAACAATCCCAATACACTAAAAAAACGCAAAAAGGCCAAAAGCAAAGTGACTTTTGACTTGTTTTTGACTTTATAAATATATTGGTAAAATGAAACACCAGCAGCAATTAGTATTGATACGAGTAATAGTAGTATTGTTGATGTGTTCATAGTTTTAGAGTTCAGTATTCAGTTATTAGTGTTCAGTTTTACTGGCTTTCTGCCAACTAATTACTGAACAGTGCTCACTTTTTTAAGTTAGCATTCCACCACATACATTCAATACTTGTCCAGATACGTAAGCACTCATATCAGAAGCAAAGTATAAACACGCATTGGCCACATCTTCTGGAGTTCCGCCACGTTTTAAAGGAATTGAATCTCTCCAACCTTGTACCACATCATCATTTAGTTTGGCAGTCATTTCTGTTTCAATAAATCCAGGTGCAATGGCATTACAACGAATATTTCTAGACCCTAATTCTAAGGCAATAGATTTAGTAAACCCAATCATTCCTGCTTTAGAAGCAGCATAATTGGCCTGACCAGCATTGCCTTTTACGCCCACAACCGAACTCATATTCACGATAGAACCTTTGCGGTTTTTTAGCATAATTTTCTGAACGGCCTTAGTCATATTGAAAACAGATTTTAAGTTGATTTCAATTACTTTGTCAAAATCTTCTTCAGACATACGCATTAAAAGGTTGTCTTTGGTAATTCCGGCATTGTTAATTAACACATCTACATTTCCAAACTCAGCCAACACATCATCAACCAGTTTTTGTGCTTCGTTAAAATCAGCAGCATTTGATTTATATCCTTTGGCTTTGATTCCCATAGCCGATAATTCATTCTCTAGAGTTATTGCACTTTCTACAGAAGAACTATAAGTGAATGCTACATTAGCGCCATGTTGTGCAAAAACTTTAGCAATACCGCTTCCGATTCCTCTACTTGCGCCAGTAATAATGGCTACTTTTCCTTCTAATAATTTCATGTGTATAAAAGTTAGTTTTCAATTTTTAATGAGAGGTCAAATATAGAATAATTTATACTTAGTAAAAAATTACAATTTATATTTAAACCTTTAGTACTATTGTAGTTCCAAAAAAAAACATTTCTAGCAAAAATGATTGATAACCAAAGCCGTTTCGAAAAATTATATCATGAGTTTCAAAAACTTGTGTATAATGTGGCACTGAATTATTTGCAAAATACTGAAGATGCGGAGGAAGTTACACAAGATGTATTTGTTAAAGTCTATAATTCTTTAGGCAATTTTAATCAAAAATCATCTTATAAAACTTGGATTTATAGAATAACCATTAATCAATGTTTGGATTTTTTAAAACAAAAAAATAGTCAAAAGCGCTTTTTTATTTTCGGAAAGAAAAGTCAAAATGAACAAGAATATCTAAATACATCAACATTTGAGCATCCTGGTATTTTAATGGAACAACAAGAAGATGCCAAAATTCTTTTTGAAATTATCAATACTCTAACTGAAAACCAAAGAACCGCCTTCCTGCTCTCTAAATTAGATGGAGTTTCAAATACCGAAATAGCCGAAATTATGCAACTTAGTATATCTTCTGTAGAATCCTTAATTTTTAGAGCAAAAAATAATTTAAAAGAAAAATTAGCTGATAAATTTTCAATTTATCGCAAGAAATAAAAACAACCTTCGTCTAAACTTTAGAAACATTAATATTCAGGATTGAGAGATTCTGAAACAAGTTCACAATCAATGGAAAAAGAAAATTGGATAGAAAACATTTTAAACAGCACCAACGGAATTACGCAAGTAACTCCGAGTGAAAATATGTTTTCTAAAATTCAACAAAAAATTAACAAAAAAAACAAAGTTTCAGAAAAAACAGTTTGGCTAGTAGCCGCCTCTATTGCTATTTTGCTTGCTTTGAATTTTACAGTACTTCTCACCAAATCAAAAGAAAGTAAAAATAGTACAACAGTTTATTTTGAAAATACTTTAAAACAAAGCAATCAGCTTTATCAATAAGAATGGAAAGAACTAAATTATTAACAATTACCGTTATTGGATTATTATTACTCAACTTTGCAACGATTGGATTTTTATTTATGAGTGGCACAAAAGGTCACAGACCTCCGAAAGATATGCCAGTAGGCAGACCAAATCCAAAAGAAATCATTATTGAAAAATTACATTTTGATGTTAATCAACTAAGAGAATATGATAAGATTATCCAATGGCATAAAGATGAAATCAAAAGAATAGATGCTAGGATTAGTGTAGCTAAAAATGATTTGTAT
>CALPPS020000117.1 GCA_943325515.2 Flavobacterium psychrophilum | reverse complement strand
AAATTTAAAACAGCTACTATTTTTTTTTATTATTAAAAAAATTCTCCTTAAATTTATTGCCTTATATTTAGTTATTTAAAAATTCATTGTTTAGATATTGGTAAATGTCTATTATAATAATATGAAAAAAAACTTACTTTTACTATTTAACAGCATAACTTGTCAGTTCAAATTCCAGACTTTACAGGGTTTGTGCTTGTTGGCTTTTGTTCTGTTAATTGGTTCCTTTACAACAACAGCGCAATGTACCTCCCCAAATCATTTTTATATGGCATTTGAAAGTTTTAAAGGGACTTCTACAACGCCGTGCACACCAACTTTAAATGCTCCTTGTCAAATAAATGGTTATACTTCAGGAGGTTCTGGCACTTCGGCATCTGGAAATACAAATTGGTGGGCTAGTAACAGTCTTGGCAATTATGCGACTGCTTATAGTGGTAAAAATTCATTGCAGTTTCAGGCAAATGGTTCATACATAATATTACCAAAAATAATTTCTGCTGGTAATGTAACATTGAGTTTTTTTTATCGTAATACTGTTGGAACTACTGCTTCTAATTTGATTGTTGAGTATATTACAAGTAGTTATACAGGTGGAGATCCAGCTTCTTTGCCTTGGGCACAATTAGGTTCTCCAGTAAATTCAACTTTGGCTTCCTGGAGTTCTTCGAATTTTTTTACCGCTACTTTCACTCCAGGAACTGGATATACTATAAGAATTAGAAGAACAAACTCTGCTGCCGTAGCACCTGATATTGATGACCTTGCTTGGACTTCATCAGTTCCAAGTGAAAATAATATAATTGTGCCTCCTACGCAATTTGTAGCAACTACAGGAGCAACATGTACAACAGCTACTTTGTCAGCTTCCTCTAGTTATTCTTTTTATGACAATGGAGGGTTAAGTGATAATTATGGAGGTGTCGCCAATCAAAATCATACAATAACTTTCACTCCTGCTACAGGACAAATAGTTCAATTAACAGTTAATTCTCTAAACATAACTAGTCCAAATACTGGAACATTATATATTACAGGTACTGATAACACTGTTGCTGCTAGTGGTTTTAAAATATCTGATGGTTTAGTTGATAGTTTCAATCCACCTTCCCAATCTGCAACAACTCCAAGTAAATTTTTTAATTCTACTAGATGTGATGGAACTGTAACTGTAAATTTTACAACTACTAATAATAATGCTGCTGGTTTTGATATTACTGTTAAATCAGTTGCTGTATCGTGTCCATCGCCAACTTCATTTCAGGTTACTAGTGGAAGTATTACACAAACGGCAGCTGCTTTTACATGGACAGCTCCTTGTCCTGCTCCGACAGAGGGTTATGACTATTATATATCAGCAACAGATGATACTGCAATATTGCCAAATTCATCGACAGCTGTTTTTAATTCTACTACTTCACAGTTGCTTGTGGGTACTGTTGCTAACACTCAATCGACTTTGTCTGTCACCAACTTAAATAGTGGACAAACTTATTATGCATGGATTCGTTCTAATTGTAGCTCTGGCACCTATAGTAATTGGACTTCTGTTGTTAGTTTTACTACTCTTTGTCCTTCAATACCGGTTCCTGGAACTTATACTCTTGATTTTCAAAGTAGTCCTGCTATTCCTAGTTGTACTACTATGTTTCCCCCTTCAGCTTTTAACAATGGTAACAATGGGACGGACAATCATATTCTTTCAACTTCATTTGGTGCGTGGTATGTGACTCAGCCATTGAGTTTGACTGCTGGTACAACTTATTCTTTTTCCTTTAATGCCTCTGTAAATAATACTGCAAGTCCTCAAAGCTTTGAGGTTAAGTATTATTCAACTAATGGTGTGATTACCAGTACTGGCATGGATGGTGGGACACCTGTTTTTACTGGCACCACTTCTACTGTAAACAATGCTTTCACAAATTTTTCTTCTACTTTTTCACCTCCCACATCAGGCACCTATTATATAGGTATTCATATGACCTCAAGTTCGGTTAATATTCGCTTGGATAACATTGTAGTAAAAGTAGCATGTGTTCCTAAAACTTGGTATGGAAATAGTTGGTCTACTTCTGGCACACCTACCTTTAATGATGACTTAATTTTTAATGATGATTATACTGGTCAACCTAATAGTGTTTTAAATGGATGTAGTTGTACAGTTAACTCTGGAAAAAATGTTACCTTTACTTCAGGTGCTTTGTTATCATTGGAAGAAAAAGTTACTGTGCTTTCTGGAGGGAATCTTACTTTTAATAATAATTCATCTTTAGTACAGTCAAATTCTGTTGGTAATAGTGGGAATATTACCTACATCAGGAATACCACCAATGTTGTTAAAAATGATTATACCTATTGGTCTTCTCCGGTTACTCCTTTTACTTTATCTCAACTTTCACCTAATACAAATACTTCGGAAGGGTTATTTAAGTATGATCCTCTGATCCCAAATTGGCAACTTATTGCTTCTAGTACTCCAATGGAAGCAGGTGTAGGTTATATAGTAAGAGTTCCAGATACAACTACAACAAATCCTTTGGCTGCAGTGCCTTATACGGCAAGTTTTTTTGGAGTTCCTAATAATGGCACTTATACTACACCAGTTTTAGGAGGGCAGGTTAATTTAATAGGAAATCCATATCCTTCAGCTATCAGTGCCCTCTCTTTAGTTGATGATAATGACACTATTATAGAAGGGACACTCTATTTCTGGTCACATAACACTCCTAGAACTGCTAATATTTATGAGTATAACGATTATGCCTTATGGAATAAATTAGGAGGTACTGGCACTAGAAGAGCTATCAATAATGGAGTTAATGAAACTATTCCTGATGGTACTATTGCAGCTGGACAAAGTTTCTTTATTGAAGGATTAACCGATGGAAAAGCTACCTTTAAAAACAGTATGCGTTTATCTTCTGGAAACGCTAGCTTTTACAGAACTGCCTCGTTGAGCAATTCTTCACAGTATATTGAGCGACATAGGATTTGGTTGGATATTTACAATACAGAAGGTGCCTATAAACAACTATTAATTGGGTATATAGAAGGGGGTACTATGGGTATCGACAGAAGTTTTGATGCTGAAATTTTTGATGTGGGTAATCCAATTTTGCTTTACAGTCTGGTTGAAAATAAAAAATTAAACATACAGGGAAGAGGTTTGCCATTCAATGAAAATGACACGGTATCTCTTGGTTACAAATCAGCTTATAATGGCGATTTTAGTATTTCACTCTCAAATTTTGATGGATTGTTTACGGGTCAAAATATCTATTTAGAGGATAAGTTACTCAATATTATTTATGATTTGAAATCAGGGTCTTATACTTTTTCAACTCTTGCAGGTCTTTTTGAAGATCGTTTCGTGTTGCGATTTACTACTACTGCTCTGGGTATAGGCGCGACTGTTTTTTCACAAAACACCGTGTTAGTCTATGAAAATGAATCGGGAATTCATGTTAATACCGGTGTTATTCCTATGAGTAGTGTGCGTATATATGATATAACAGGGCGATTGATAACAGAGCAAAATGCTATAGGAAATACACAAACACATTTTAAAGATGTTTTGGCTACTAAACAAGTATTGATTCTTAAAATCACAGCTGTTGATGGGGTAGTGGTGACTAAAAAAATTGTGTATTAATTTTTTTTACTTATTAAAATTTAAAAGAAGAGTTTCCATTTGGAAGCTTTTTTTTATATTCTTTGCTTAGGGGAGGGGTTATCGGTTTTCTGTTATCGGTTATCGGTTTTGGGTTTTCTGTTTTCGGTTTTCGGTTTTCGGTTTTCGGTTGTCGGTTGTCGGTTGTCGGTTGTCGGTTTTTGGTTTTTGGTTGTCGGTTTTCGGTTGTCGGTTTTTGGTTTTCTGTTTTCGGTTATCGGTTTTCTGTTATCGGTTTTCTGTTATCGGTTTTCTGTTATCGGTTTTCTGTTATCGGTTTTCTGTTTTCGGTTTTCGGTTTTCGGTTATCGGTTTTCGAGTTTTCGAGTTTTCGAGTTTTGCCCTTCGACAGGCTCAGGGTTACATTGTAGATTTTGGTTGGCATTGCTGATAAAGGTTAAAAATAAAGTGACAATTGATAATAAGAGTGTCACCCTGAGCTTGTCGAAGGGATTTGTTTGCTGATAATGGTTAAAAATAAAGTGACAACTGATAATAGTGGTGTCACCCTGAGCTTGTCGAAGGGTTTTTGTCGAAGGGATTTGGAGTGTTTTTTTATTAGTATTACACATTTTGAAAAGTCTTTAATGACCTAATTTTTACTTCCTGATTTTGTTTGATATTTTTAGAAAAACCTTTATTATTTTATTAGATATTAGCAATAATATTAAACTATGTAGTGTCTATTTAACTTTTAATATATATTAAACAAAAAACAACCTTATTTATTTAATATTCTCTTAACGTTATTTTAAATAACAGCAAAATTTGTAATACAAGGACTATAGATATTGTTCATTTATCGAAGATTGATGTTATTGGTCGATTTTTTTATTTTTTATTTT
>CALPPS020000116.1 GCA_943325515.2 Flavobacterium psychrophilum | reverse complement strand
AGTTCATTCAGAAACTATAATTCTTACTCAATTAAAAGACGAATTAATTTATAGCCCAACAGTTAAAGGGCAAAACGATGATAAATCTGTTGACTTTATACTGACTTCTAATGTCGAAAATAGTTTTGTTTTTGAAAATCCAAAACACGACTATCCAAAGAAAATAGTTTATAAAAAGGTGAATGAAAATTCATTAGTTGCCACTATTTCTGGAATTGAGCAAGGAAAACAAACTACTGAAAGATATCCGATGAAGAAGAAATAAAAAACCTCGTCTATTCATAAACGAGGTTACTATTATCTATGTTCTATTATCTTTTCTCTTGTCTCTTTCTTCTACTTCTTGAAAGGAATATTCGCCAATATCTCCAAATAAAACTTCCAAAACTTTTGAGAAGAAGAAATCGAAGCTCTTTCATCTGGGCTATGCGCACCATGAATTGTTGGTCCAAAAGAAATCATATCCATGTCAGGATAATTAGTTCCTAAAATTCCACACTCTAATCCGGCGTGACAAGCGACAACTTTAGGTTTTTCGTTGTTTTGTTTTTCGTAAATCGAAACTAGTACCTCAAGTATTTCAGAGTTCACATTGGGAGTCCAACCCGGATAACTTCCTCCAAATTCTACTTCGCATCCAAACAATTCATAGGCAGAACGTAATCCATTAGCTAAATCCATTTTTGACGTTTCTACAGATGAACGCGTTAAATTTTGAATAGAAATTTCGCCATCCTTTACAATGACACGAGCAATATTGTTAGAAGTTTCTACTAAATCTTCCATATCAGCACTCATTCGGTAAACACCGTTATGAGCAGCATAAATAGCACGCAACAAGCCTTCTTGCACACCTAAATCCATAACTTTATTGGGTAAATCGCTTTTTACGATTTCAATCTCCAACTTGGGTTCCATCGTTTTAAATTCAGTTTTGATATCAGTGATGATTTCCTGCATGTCAAACACAAAAGCTTCATCATACATTCCTGCTACAATTACCTTGGCAACACTTTCTCTTGGAATGGCATTGCGCAAACTTCCACCACTAATTTCAGCTATTTGCAAACCAAAATTCTCAAATCCGTCAAATAAAAGACGATTCATTATTTTGTTGGCATTACCCAAACCTTTGTTGATATCCATTCCAGAATGTCCACCATTTAATCCTTTAACAGTAATAATGTAACCCACAGAACCTTCAGGAGTTTCTTCTTCTTTATAACTTCTGATTGCAGTAACATCTATTCCACCGGCGCAACCGATATCAATTTCATCATCTTCTTCAGTATCTAAATTCAATAGAATTTCTCCTTTAAGAATTCCGCCTTTTAAGTTCAAAGCACCTGTCATTCCCGTTTCTTCATCAATGGTAAAAAGCGCATCAATAGCAGGATGTGGAATATCTGTGCTTTCTAATACAGCCATAATTGCAGCAACGCCCAATCCATTATCTGCACCAAGTGTTGTTCCGCGAGCACGAACCCAGTCACCATCAACATACATATCAATGCCTTGAGTAAGAAAATCAAAAGTAGTATCATTATTTTTTTGATGCACCATGTCCAAATGGCCTTGTAAAACGATGGTTTTACGATTTTCCATTCCTATTGTAGCAGGTTTTCGAATGATAACGTTTCGAATTTCATCTTCAAAGGTTTCTAGTCCTAAACTATTTCCAAAGTCTTTCATAAACTGAATGACTCTTTCCTCTTTTTTGGACGGACGAGGAACCGCATTCAAATCAGCGAACTTATTCCAAAGTGCTTTAGGTTCAAGGTGTCTAATTTCTTGGCTCATTATCTTGTTAGTTTAATTTCATTCCGTTCGCCTTTCAGGCTCGGGTGTTATTTTGGATATTTTTTTTGGATTTAATGAAGAATTAAAAACAGAAACTACGTAAACTATTTTCTCTTCCTCATCTGTAAAATAAAAAATTATAAAAGGGAACTTCTTAATTGGTATACCATAATAATCTTTATATCTAATTTAAAAAAAAGGATTTTTCCTTAAAACTTCAATATGTTCTTCTAAAGCTTGGAAAAAATATTCGCCTAGTCCAATTTGTTTAAAGTCATAATAATCAAGGGCTTCCTGAATATCAAAAATTGCTCTAGGTTCGACTACAATTTTAAAACTCATTATTTAGATTTAATAACAATTTGCTTTTTGACATCTTCCCAAGCAACGAAATCTTCTTTATTTGAATTCAATCTTCTTTCGTCTAATAAATCTTTCATTTCTTGATTCATAGAAAAATCATTAATTAAAGGCTCATAATTAAATTTTTCTATCAATTTCATAAAGAACACCAATTCATTATCTGGAATATTTAAAGTGATTTGTGTCATAACTTTTAAATTGATTTACAAAATTACAAAAAAGACTTATTGATTGCGCTTAATTACTTATTTTTATAGCAATTTAATTTGTCTTGAAACGAAAATACTTTCTTCCTCTTTTTCTAATTATTCAGATTATTTTTCTGAGATTTTTGGCATTTTTTCCAGAAACAGTTGAACGTTTTTATAGTAATGGATTGTTTGTGTTTATTTCTCATTTTTTGAGAACCGTGTTGGGGAAAATCCCTTTCTCTGTTGGTGATATTATTTATGGAATTACAATTGTTTATTGTATTTACTGGTTTTACAAAAACAGAAAACTGCCTTGGAAGAGTAAATTATGGCCAGCATTAAGTTTCCTTTCTGTGGTTTACTTTTTGTTTCATTTGCTATGGGCATTCAATTATTACCGTGAACCGTTGTTCGAAAAAATGAACATACAGAGAGAATATAGTAATGAAGATTTGTTCGCTTTTACACAAAAGTTGATTTCTAAAACTAACGACATTCAATTTCAAATAACACATGACAAAAACAAAAAAGTTACAATTCCTTATTCACAAGACAGCATTTTTGTGATGACACAAAATGGCTATGACAATTTAGCCAGGGAATATTCGTTTTTGCAGTATGAAATTCCAAGCCGGAAAAAATCATTATTCAGTTTGCCATTGACTTACATGGGATTTGGTGGTTACTTAAATCCATTCACCAATGAATCTCAAGTCAATTATAAGTTACCGATGTATGTTTTTCCTAATGTTATATCCCATGAAATGGCACACCAAATTGGTTATGCCAGTGAAAGCGAATGCAATTTTATTGGCTTTATGGCTGGTATAAAGAACAAGGATTTATATTTTCAATATTCGTCTTATGTGACTGCTTTGCGTTATTGTTTGGAAAATGTAATCATGAAAGATAAAAACAAATTCAAAAGAATTAAAACTCTAATCAACCCTGGAATTCTAGAAAATTACAAGGAAAGTGAACTCTTTTGGGAACAATACGACACCTTTATTGATAAAGGATTTCATGCTTTTTATGACCAATTTTTGAAAACCAATCAACAAAAAGACGGAATAGAAAGCTATAGTAAGTTTGTTAATCTATTGATAAACTACTTCAAGTACAGAGAGTTGAAATTATAAAAAAGTGATTTATAACACTAAATGCTAATTACAATAGTTCTATTTCTTTAGATTATAAATTTAAATTATTATCGAGGGTTATCCTAGGTTTCTCTATAATTTAAAAAAAACGCTTTGCATATAAAATCATAAGCTTCTTATTTTCTACCAAAACTCAATTGTTTTTTTTTAGAAATATATCCTGACATTCTACTCAACTATTATTATTTTTTTGCAAATATCTTTACATAGTTTTATTTTCTGTTTTTCATAATTCTATAAACTTAATATAGTTATTTGCAAAAAATATAAAACTAAATATTTTTAAACCCGCTTTGATGAAATCATACTATAACAATTTTGTTATGTATTTTCTTATATTTAAATTGCATTTTTTAATCTAGAATAAATCATTATTTAATATATATTAAATAGAATTGTTTTTTTAAGATGTATAATTGCCAAAAATTTAAATTTAAATGAAAAAATGAAAAAATTATTCTACTTTGTAACTATTATTTTGGGTTTTAATGCTACTGCACAAGTTGGTATTGGTGTACCAACAGCTAACATAAATCCTTCAGCACAATTAGAAGTTACTTCTACTACTAAAGGGTTTTTAGCCCCTAGAATGACAGAAGCTCAAAAAAATGCTATTTCTGAACCAGCAATCGGATTGTTAATATATCAAACCGACGGTGATAATGGTTTTTATTACTTTGATGGATCAGTTTGGAAAAGTGGTCAAGGACCACAAGGTATTGCAGGAACTAATGGAACTAATGGTTCATCTGCCTATCAATTAGCAGTTACCAATGGTTTTGTTGGAACACAAACTCAATATTTAGCTTCTTTAGTTGGTGCAAATGGAACAAATGGAACAAATGGAACAAACGGAACTAATGGTACAAACGGAACAAACGGAACTAACGGTACTAATGGAATAAATGGCTTAAGCGCCTACCAAGTTTGGTTAAATGAAGGTAACACAGGAACACAATCTCAATATTTAGCTTCTTTAGTTGGTGCTAATGGTACAAACGGAACTAACGGTTCATCAGCCTATCAAGTAGCAGTTGCTAATGGTTTTGTTGGAACAGAAACACAATGGTTGGCTAGTT
>CALPPS020000115.1 GCA_943325515.2 Flavobacterium psychrophilum | reverse complement strand
TAGAGGAGGTTATTTATACCACGGTCGTATTAAATCATTAGCAGAAGGCGCAAGGGCGGCTGGGCTTAAATTCTAATATATTATGTCTAAATACAAAAATGTAGAATTAGTAAAACCTAGTGGTCTTGAATTAAAAGATCGTTTGGTAAGTGTAAATCGTGTTACTAAAGTAACAAAAGGAGGTAGAGCTTTTGGCTTTTCTGCTATTGTTGTTGTAGGTGATGAAAACGGTGTTGTTGGACATGGGTTAGGAAAATCTAAAGATGTTTCTGAAGCTATTGCTAAAGCAGTAGAAGATGCAAAGAAAAACTTAGTTAGAATTCCTTTAAGTGGTCAATCAGTACCTCACGAACAAAAAGGAAAATTTGGTGGAGCAGCTGTATTTTTGATGCCTGCATCTCATGGTACTGGAGTAATTGCTGGTGGAGCTGTTCGTTCAGTTCTAGAATCAGTTGGTATTCATGATGTATTGTCAAAATCACAGGGTTCATCAAATCCTCACAATGTGGTAAAAGCAACTTTCGATGCTTTATTACAAATGAGAAGTGCCGTTACTGTTGCAAAACAAAGAGGTATTTCTTTAGAAAAAGTATTTAAAGGTTAATTCAAGGAAATTATGGCTAAATTATTAGTAAAACAAGTTAGAAGCAAAATCAATTGTCCCCTTACACAAAAAAGAGGATTAGAAGCTTTAGGTCTTCGTAAAATGGGACAAGTTGTGGAGCATGATTCAAACCCTGCAATCCTTGGAATGATAAATAAAGTTAAACACTTAGTTTCCGTTGAGGAAGTTAAATAAAAATATAGTTATGAATTTAAGTAACTTACAACCTGCTGAAGGTTCGACGCATAATCAAAATAAAAGATTAGGAAGAGGAGAAGGTTCTGGAAAAGGTGGTACCTCCGCAAGAGGTCACAAAGGAGCTAAGTCTCGTTCCGGTTATTCTAAAAAGATTGGTTTTGAAGGTGGGCAAATGCCACTTCAAAGACGTGTGCCTAAGTTTGGTTTTACAAACATTAATCGTAAAGAATACCAAGGAGTAAATCTAGACTCACTTCAATTATTAGTAGATAACGGATTAGTAACCGACACTGTAGATTTTTCAGTATTTGTAGAAAATCGTTTAGCTACTAAAAATGAAATGGTTAAAATTTTAGGTAGAGGAGAATTAAAAGCTAAAATAAAAGTAACTGCTCACAAATTTACTGCAACTGCAAAAGCTGCTATTGAAGCTGCTGGTGGAGAAGCTGTAACTTTATAACAAGTATAACAATGAAGAAATTTTTTGAATCATTACGTAATGTTTGGAAAATAGAAGAACTAAAAAATAGAATCTTAGTAACTCTGGGTCTATTATTAGTTTACAGATTTGGTGCGCATGTTACCTTGCCTGGTATTGATGCTAGTCAACTGAATAGCTTAGCTGGTCAAACGAAAGACGGAATTGGATCAATTTTGGATATGTTTACTGGTGGTGCATTCTCAAAAGCATCTGTATTTGCTCTTGGTATTATGCCATATATTTCTGCCTCAATTGTTGTTCAGCTAATGGGTATTGCTATACCTTATCTACAAAAATTACAAAAAGATGGTGAAAGTGGTAGAAAGAAGTTAAATCAAATTACTAGATGGTTAACTATTGGTATTACTCTAATTCAAGGTCCAGGTTATATCTATAATTTACAAAGAACATTACAGCCAGAAGCTTTTCTTCTTCCAGCTAGTTCATTTGCATTCTTATTTTCATCAGTTTTAATTCTTACCACTGGTACTATTTTTGCCATGTGGTTAGGAGAAAAAATTACGGACAAAGGAATTGGAAACGGTATTTCATTATTAATTATGGTAGGTATACTTGCTAGATTACCACAAGCATTAATTCAAGAATTTACTTCAAAAGTTACTAATAATAATGGTGGTCCTATGTTATTAGTACTTGAAATTATTGTGTGGTTATTAGTGATCATTGCATGTGTACTATTAGTAATGGCAGTTAGAAAAATTCCTGTACAATATGCACGTCGTACAACAACCGGTGATTTCGAACAAGACATGATGGGAGGAAACAGACAATGGATTCCGTTAAAATTGAATTCTGCCGGAGTTATGCCAATCATCTTTGCTCAGGCTATTATGTTTATTCCAGCTGCGGTAGCAGGTCTTTCAAAATCTGAAACATCTCAATCCATAGCAGGAACATTCAGTAATATGTTTGGAATTTGGTATAATATAGTTTTTGCTTCCTTGATTGTAATTTTTACATTCTTCTACACTGCAATTACTGTCCCAACAAATAAAATGGCTGATGATTTAAAAAGAAGCGGTGGTTTTATTCCTGGCGTTAAACCAGGTGTTGATACCGCAGATTTTTTAGATAGAGTTATGTCTCTTATAACATTCCCTGGTTCATTATTTCTAGCCTTAATCGCTGTGTTCCCAGCTATTGTAGTTAGTCTCGATGTTCAACAATCTTGGGCAATGTTCTATGGTGGTACTTCATTAATCATTATGGTTGGTGTTGCTATCGATACTATTCAACAAATAAATTCTTATTTATTGAATAAGCATTATGATGGATTGATGAAAAGTGGTAAAAATAGAAAAGCAGTAGCTTAATTTTTTATGGCAAAACAATCAGCAATAGAACAAGACGGATCAATTATAGAAGCATTATCAAATGCAATGTTTCGCGTCGAGTTAGAAAACGGACATATTGTAATTGCTCATATATCTGGTAAAATGCGAATGCATTACATTAAATTGTTGCCAGGTGACAAAGTAAAACTAGAAATGAGCCCTTATGATCTGTCAAAAGCAAGAATTACTTATAGATATTAAAGATATTCAAAATGAAAGTAAGAACATCAGTTAAAAAAAGAAGTGCCGAGTGCAAAATTGTACGAAGAAAAGGCAGATTATACGTAATCAACAAAAAGAATCCTAGATTTAAACAAAGACAAGGATAGTTATGGCAAGAATAGCAGGGGTAGATATACCTAAAAACAAAAGAGGAGTTATCGCTTTAACCTATATTTTCGGTGTAGGTAAAAGTAGAGCTATTGAGATTTTAGAAAAAGCTCAAGTAAGCCAAGATACAAAAGTTCAAGATTGGAATGATGACCAAATCGGTGCAATCCGTGATGCGGTTTCCTATTACAAAATTGAAGGTGAACTTCGTTCAGAAGTTTCACTACACATTAAACGTTTAATGGATATTGGATGTTATAGAGGTATACGTCACAGATCTGGTCTTCCTTTGAGAGGACAAAGAACTAAGAACAACTCTAGAACAAGAAAAGGTAAAAGAAAAACTGTTGCTAACAAGAAAAAAGCAACTAAATAATAAGTAATATGGCTAAAGCGACTACAAAAAAACGTAAAGTTATCGTTGAATCAACGGGCGAAGCGCATATTAATGCTACTTTTAACAACATCATCATTTCTTTGACTAACAAAAAAGGTGAAGTTATTTCTTGGTCATCGGCTGGTAAAATGGGCTTTAGAGGTTCTAAAAAGAACACTCCATACGCAGCTCAAATGGCAGCAGAAGATTGTGGTAAAGTAGCATTAGAAGCTGGACTTAAAAAAGTAAAAGTGTATGTTAAAGGACCAGGTAACGGACGTGAGTCTGCTATAAGATCCATACATAATTCAGGAATTGAAGTAACAGAAATTATTGACGTTACTCCAATGCCACACTACGGATGTCGTCCTCCTAAAAGACGAAGAGTGTAATTAATACTGAATTTATTTCAGTATCTAATTACACAAACAATAAGTATAATCAAGATTGAACAATAGATTATCGAAGGATGTGACCTGAATTCATAATCTCAATCTTAAAACAATTTAAAATGGCAAGATATACTGGTCCACAAACTAGAATTGCTCGTAAATTTGGCGAAGCAATATTCGGAGAAGACAAATCCTTCGAAAAAAGAAATTATCCTCCTGGACAACATGGGATGGCTAAAAAAAGAGGTAAAAAATCTGAGTATGCTGTTCAGTTAATGGAAAAGCAAAAAGCTAAATATTCTTATGGAATTTTAGAAAAACAATTCAGAAACCTTTTCGAAAAAGCAGCAGCTTCTAAAGGGGTAACAGGTGAAATCCTTTTACAATTATGTGAAGCGAGATTAGATAATGTTGTTTTCAGAATGGGTATTGCACCTTCAAGAAGAGCTGCAAGACAAATCGTTTCTCACAGACACATAACTGTAAATGGAGAATTAGTGAACATTCCTTCTTATCACTTGAAACCAGGTGACAAAGTAGCTGTTCGCGAAAAATCTAAATCAGTTGAAGCTATAGAGCGATCATTAGCAAATTCTTCTCATGTATATGAGTGGATTACTTGGAATAATGATACCAAAGAAGGAACTTTTGTTTCTGTTCCTCAAAGACTTCAAATTCCAGAGAATATTAAAGAACAGTTAATCGTAGAGTTGTACAACAAATAATAATTGACACTAGTCTAAATTATGGCAATATTTAATTTTCAGAAGCCCGATAAAGTTATCATGATCGATTCAACCGATTTTGAAGGTAAGTTTGAATTCAGACCTTTAGAACCTGGTTACGGATTGACAGTTGGTAATGCAC
>CALPPS020000114.1 GCA_943325515.2 Flavobacterium psychrophilum | reverse complement strand
GACATACTATATTAGAATTTAAGTCCAGCCGCTCTCGCGCCTTCCGCTAATGATTTAATACGACCGTGATATAAATAACCTCCTCTATCAAAAGTTACTTCAGTTATTCCAGCTTTAATTGCTTTTTCAGCAGCTAATTTTCCAACAGCTGAGGCAATTTCTACGTTTGTACCTTTTGTATCTACTCCTTTATCTTTCGATGAAGCAGCCAATAAAGTAACTCCATTCACATCATCAATTAGTTGTGCATAGATTTCCTTATTACTTCTAAAAACAGAAAATCTTGGTCTAGCAGCAGTACCGCTAACAATCTTTCTGATTCTGAATTTAATTCTTTGTCTTCTTTCAGTTTTTGTTAATGACATAATACTACTTTTTACGCTGATTTACCTGCTTTTCTTCTTAATACTTCGCCAACAAACTTAACACCTTTTCCTTTATAAGGTTCTGGTTTACGGAAACCTCTGATTTTGGCAGCGATCTGACCAATTAATTGTTTGTCGAAAGACGTTAACTTCACGATTGGGTTTTTACCTTTCTCTGATATAGTTTCTAGTTTTACTTCTGGAGTAACTTCTAAAACAATATTGTGAGAGAAACCTAAAGCTAAGTCTAATTTTTGTCCTTGGTTTGAAGCTCTATAACCTACACCTACCAATTCTAATTCTTTTGTAAAACCTTCAGATACGCCTAAAACCATATTATTGATTAATGATCTATATAATCCGTGTTTTGCTCTGTGATCTTTACTATCAGATGGTCTTTCTACAATAAGATGACCTTCTTCAACTTTTACAGTTACGTCTGTGTAATTCTGTGAAAGTTGACCTAATTTTCCTTTAACTGTAATTACTGTTTCACTAACTTCAACAGTTACACCAGCAGGAATTGAAATTGGATTTTTACCTATTCTTGACATTGTTTAACTGTTTTAATTAGTATACGTAGCAAATTACTTCTCCACCAACATTTAATTGCTTAGCTTGTTTTCCTGTCATCAAACCTTTTGATGTAGAAACAATAGCAATACCTAACCCATTAAGGATTCTTGGAATTTTTGATGAACCAGCATATTTACGTAAACCTGGTTTACTTATTCTTTGGATATCTTTAATTACTGGCTCTTTGGTATCTTTATCATACTTCAAAGCAATTTTAATAGTTCCTTGAACAGAACTGTCATCAAATTTGTAACTTAAAATATATCCTTGATCGAATAAAATCTTTGTGATTTCTTTTTTCAAGTTCGAAGCAGGTATTTCAACCACTTTGTGGTTTGCCATCACTGCATTTCTAACTCTCGTAAGATAATCTGCAATTGGATCTGTGTACATTATGTATTAATTTGCGAATATGGTTTTCAAATAGTACTCACTAATTGAACCTTTACCCAATTTATAATTATTTATTAATTACCAAGAAGCTTTTCTAACACCAGGAATTAATCCTTGATTAGCCATTTCACGAAAAGTAACACGAGAAATACCAAATTGTCGCATATATCCTCTTGGTCTTCCAGTTAATTTACAACGATTGTGCATACGAACTGGTGACGCATTTTTTGGTAATTTTTGTAATCCTTCATAATCACCAGCTTCTAATAAAGCTTTTCTTTTCTCAGCGTATTTTGCTACCGTTTTTTCTCTTTTAACCTCACGGGCTTTCATTGATTCTTTAGCCATATCTTAATTCTTTTTAAAAGGTAAACCTAATTCAGCCAATAATGACTGTGCTTCTTTATCTGTATTTGCCGTTGTAACGAAAGTAATATCCAAACCTGATATTTTATTTACTTTATCAATGTCAATTTCAGGGAAAATGATTTGTTCAGTAACACCAAGGTTATAATTACCGCGTCCGTCAAAACCAGTAGCTTTGATACCGTTAAAATCTCTTACACGTGGTAGAGAAGATGTAATAAGTCTGTCTAAAAACTCATACATTCTCTCGCCTCTAAGAGTTACTTTTGCTCCAATAGGCATGCCTTTTCTCAATTTGAATGACGCGACGTCTTTCTTTGAAATTGTAGATACCGCTCTTTGTCCAGTAACTTTTGTTAACTCATCAACTGCATAGTCAACAAGTTTTTTATCAGATACTGCAGCTCCAACTCCACGGCTTAAAACGATTTTTTCCAATTTAGGAACCTGCATTACGTTTTTATAACCGAATTCTTCTTTAAGGGCAGCAATTACTCTGTCCTTATATTCTTGCTTAAGTCTAGGTGTATATGCCATAACTATACTACTTGATTAGATTTTTTTGAAAATCTCACTTTTTTATCTCCTTCTACTTTTATTCCAACTTTAGTTGCAGTTTTTGATTTTGGATCTACTAATGCAATATTTGAAATATGAATTGGAGCTTCTTTCTTAACAATTCCTCCTTGAGGGTTTTTAGCACTTGGTTTAGTATGTTTCGAAACCATGTTTACACCTTCAACTATAGCTTTGTTTTTTTCACGGTCTACGCTTACAACTTTACCCTCTGACCCTTTGTGGTCGCCAGCGATAACTGTTACAGTATCTCCTGATTTTATTTTTAGCTTTATCATCTTATTAACGAATTAAAGCACTTCTGGTGCTAATGATACAATTTTCATGAATTGTTTTTCACGAAGTTCTCTGGCAACTGGACCAAAAACACGAGTTCCTCTCATCTCACCTGCAGCATTCAATAGAACACATGCATTGTCATCAAAACGGATATAAGAACCATCAGCTCTTCTCACTTCTTTTTTGGTACGTACAACAACTGCAGTAGAAACAGCACCTTTTTTTACGTTTCCGTTTGGTGTTGCATCTTTTATTGATACTACAATTTTATCTCCAACAGAGGCATAACGACGTTTCGTTCCTCCTAAAACACGGATAGTCAAAACTTCTTTTGCTCCTGTGTTATCTGCTACTTTTAATCTCGATTCTTGTTGTACCATAATTACTTAGCTCTTTCAATGATTTCAACTAATCTCCAACATTTAGTTTTAGATAAAGGTCTTGTTTCCATGATCTTTACCGTATCACCAATGTTGCAGTTATTTGTTTCGTCGTGTGCATGAAACTTTTTAGTTTTTAACACGAACTTACCGTATAGGGGATGTTTAACTCTAGTTACTTGAGCAACAACTATAGACTTATCCATTTTGTTTGAAGTAACAACCCCAATTCTTTCTTTTCTTAAATTTCTTTTATCTTCCATTTTAGCTAGAATACAATTATTGTAACTCTCTTTTAGTTAGCTCTGTTGCTACTCTGGCAACTGCTCTTCTTGCACTTCTAATTTGAAGTGGATTAGCAATTGGTGAAATAGCGTGAGCATTTCTTAGATCTGAATACGCTTTTCTTAACTGGTTAAGTTTTACTTGTAACTCAGCTGCAGATAGATTTATAATTTCTGATTGTTTCATAATTAATTTTAGATTATGCTTCGAAATCTCTAGCAACAACAAACTTAGTTTTTACAGGAAGTTTTTGAGCAGCAAGACGTAAAGCTTCTTTAGCAACAGAAAGCGGAACTCCACCAACTTCAAACATTATTTTTCCAGGTTTTACTACTGCAGCCCAATATTCAACCGCACCTTTACCTTTACCCATACGTACCTCAAGAGGTTTCTTTGTAATAGGTTTATCTGGAAAAACATTAATCCAAAGTTGTCCTTCTCTCTTCATGTAACGAGTTGCTGCAATACGTGCAGCTTCAATTTGACGAGAAGTTAAGAACATGCCATTTTCATGAACTGATTTGATTCCAAACATTCCACTTGAAAGCAAATGTCCTCGTTGAGAAACACCTTTCATTCTACCTTTTTGTACCTTACGGTATTTTGTTCTTTTAGGCTGTAACATTTTTCTTTAATTTAAAAAATTACTTTCTTTTACGTGCATCTGGTCTACCACCTTTGTTGAAAGGTTTTTTTTCTCCTCTTGGAGAGTCTCCGCCTTTACCACCAGAAGCCTGTTTTTTATCCATTCCAACTAGTGGAGATAAATCACGCTTTCCGTAAACCTCACCTTTCATAATCCATACTTTGATACCCATTCTACCATAAGTAGTATGTGCTTCAGCCAAAGCATAATCAATATCGGCTCTGAAAGTTGATAGAGGAATTCTTCCCTCTTTGAATTGTTCTGATCGAGCCATTTCCGCACCATTCAAACGACCAGAAATCAAAACTTTAATACCTTCTGCATTCATACGCATTGCTGCGGCGATAGCCATTTTAATAGCTCTTCTGTATGAAATACGGCTTTCGATTTGACGAGCTATACTAGTTCCAACTAAATAAGCGTCTAACTCTGGTCTTTTAATTTCAAAGATGTTAATTTGAACCTCTTTGTCAGTAACTTTCTTAAGTTCTTCTTTCAACTTGTCTACCTCTTGACCACCTTTTCCGATAATAATACCAGGTCTTGCAGTTGTGATAGTAACGGTTACAAGTTTCAAAGTTCTCTCGATGATTACTTTTGATACACTAGCTTTTGATAAACGAGCATGAATATACTTTCTGATTTTATAATCTTCAGCGATTTTATCACCATAATCATTTCCACCATACCAGTTTGAATCCCATCCTCTGATGATACCAAGTCTGTTTCCTATTGGATTTGTCTTTTGTCCCATCTTAATTAATTTG
>CALPPS020000113.1 GCA_943325515.2 Flavobacterium psychrophilum | reverse complement strand
ATTACTTCCTAAAATCAAACTTATCACCACAAAAGCGATTGATGATAAGAAAATAACAAGCCAAAATCTACTTAAAACCATAATTTGTTTTTTTGTAAATATAGCATATAACAAATTTCTAAAGAAAAAAAAATTCTAAAGCGTTAAACTATAGCTAATTTTAATGATAATTTGACAATTATAACATTTTTTTATAAACAAGATTTATATATTTGTTGACCAATAAAAAATTACCATTTTTATAAATTATATGAAAAAAAATTGTCTCCTTCTATTATTCATTGCCTTTTTATCTTGTTCTATATTTGGACAGACACAAGAAGATATAAAAAAAATTACGGCAAACTATGATTTAGTTAAACTCAAAGAAAAAGAAGAGTATTATAGAAAAAAATCCAAAGCAGAAAAGCGCAAAGCTATTGCCAAAGCACAAGAAAAAAACTGGCCTTTAATTTTAGAAAAAACAGATGGAAGTATTTCTGAATTAATAAGGCTTTCACCTGAAGGTTTGCCCATTTATTATAGAACAGACAATGTCAATGCGGCAAAATCAACAAGAGTAAATCATTTAAATACTGGTGGTTCACTTGGGTTAAACTTAAACGGCCAAGGAATGACTGTTAGAGTTTGGGATGGTGGAAATGTTAGAACTTCACACACTGCGTTTGGTGGAAGAACAACAGTAATTGATGACCCATCCAATACCGCTACAATTCAGCATGCTACACATGTAACTGGAACTATGGTGGCAAGTGCAAATCCTGCTTCAATTAAAGGAATGGCCTATCAAGCGAATGCACGAACGTTTAATTGGACAGATGATTACTCTGAAGTAATTTCAGAAGCACAATTAGGCATGTTAATTTCAAATCATTCATATGGAGTGCCAATTACAAGTAATGGAAATTCTTTGCCCCCTTCTTATATTGGTTTATATGACTCGGATGCAAAATTATGGGATGACATAGCTTATGATGCGCCCTACTTTCTTGCTATAATGTCTGCAGGAAATGATGGTCAGAGTTCAGATAATGCTGAACCTATGATGTTTGGATATGATAAATTAGTTGGTAATAAAACCGCTAAAAATAATTTGGTTGTTGCTAGTTGTGCAGACGTTAATGTATTTGCTTCGGACGGAACTGTATTACGATCAAATATTAATATTAGTTCTTTTAGCAGTCAAGGTCCTACTGACGATTTAAGAATTAAGCCAGACATTACTGGAAATGGTGAAAATTTAACTTCAGCTAATAACACATCTAATACATCAATAACATCAATGTCTGGGACTTCAATGGCTTCACCAAATGTTGCAGGAAGTTTAATTTTATTACAACAACATCACAAAAATCTATTTAATAGCTTTATGAGGGCTTCAACTTTAAAAGGACTAGCTTGTCATACTGCAGATGATGGAGGATTAAATGGGCCTGATGCAGAATTTGGTTGGGGATTATTAAATTGTAAAAAAGCAGCAGAAACTCTCACTAATAATGGTTTAACATCATGGGTTTCTGAAGAAAACTTGAATGATGGCCAAACTTATTCTATGACGGTAAACTCAAATGGGACTTCTCCTTTAATCGCTTCCATTACATGGACAGATTTACCAGGACAAATTTTTAATAGTGGAATAGTTAATGATCCAACTCCAGCTTTAGTAAATGATTTAGATATAAGAATTACCAGAAATGGAACTACTTACTATCCATGGAAACTAACTTCTGATCCAAATAATCCAGCAGTTAGAACTGGCGATAACAATGTGGATAATGTTGAACAAATAAAAATAGATGCTCCAACTGCTGGTCAATACACTATAACTATTAAAAACAAGGGAGCCTTAGTGACTGGAAGTCAAAAATATTCTTTAATAATTACTGGAATTACCTCATCTTTTGCTATTAATTCTACATCAGATAACTTGACCGTTTGTTCTAATCAAAATGCTGTTTATACGTTCAAATATAATCAAACTGGTTCTGGCACAACAACATTTTCTGCTATTGATTTACCTTCTGGAGCCATTGCGAATTTTTCGCCAACTTCTCTTAGTAGTAATGGAATTGTTACTATGACTGTATCCGGATTGACAGGTATATCTCCTGGTGAATATTTTATTGGCATCAAAGGAACTAGTAATACTGAAACAGAAACTAGATTTAAGTCTTTAAAAGTGTTTTACGGAAGTTTTCAACAAGTTGAACTACAAGCCCCAGTAAATGGACAAAATGGTTTGTCAACTAACACCTTTCTAAAATGGAATAATCAAGCCAATGCTTTAACCTATCGACTTCAAGTTTCATTATTTTCTGACTTTTCAACATTATTTTTAAATGAGCAAGTTGCTACAACTGATTATAATTTATCTGGTTTAGCTGAAGCAACTAAATATTATTGGAGAGTAATCCCTGAAAACAACTGTGGAAATGCTGATACAAACAACGCTATAATATTTTCATTTCATACAGGAAGTTTAGTATGCGGATTAAATTTTGAAGCTACAGATTATTCTAATGCAATTATTGATGTTGTTCCAAATTCTATGGCCTATGTCCCACTTACTATAACGGGAGGTTATACTATCGGGGATTTGAAAGTAAATATTGATATAACACATACTTGGATTGGGGATATTATTGTAACTCTAGAAGGTCCTTCATCCATTGGAAGTCCATCGATATTATTATTTGAAAACCCGTGTGGAAATAATAAAAATATTATATGTACTATGGATGACTCGGGTGGAACTCCAGCCTGTTCTGGAAATCCTGCCATAACTGGTCCAATTGCTCCTATTGATAATTTAAGTTCACTAAATAATTTACTAGCAGATGGCGAATGGATACTCAGAGTAGTCGATCCAAATAATGAAGATGGTGGAAAAATTAACAACTTTAGCTTTGATTTATGTAGGGTTGAGGCTGTTGTGTTAGGAATTGGAACAAATCCTATTTTAAATAGTAGTGTATTTCCAAATCCAACTAAAGGTATTGTTAATGTTTCCATACCTTATTTGACAGACTCTGCTTCGATTAGGCTGATTGATCTACAGGGAAGACAAATACTAACCAAAGAAACAAATCAAGTGTATACAAGTTTTGGAATAGAAAATCTACAAGATGGAGTTTATTTAGTCCATATTGAAAACGATAAAGGTTCTATAACCAAGAAAATTATTCTAAAAAGAAACTAAAAAAAGGATGTCAATGACATCCTTTTTTTATACATGAATAATTTCATCTTCTATCAATAATTCTTCTCTTCGCAGACGAAGAAAAATTTGTGCAACTGCTATCACATCCTTTTCGCAATAAGTAACAATACGATCAATATCTTTTTCTATATAATAAACTTTTGCCACTTGACTACCATCTATATCGCCTTTTGGAGATGGAATACCAAGAATTTTTGTTAATAATTTTAAGGAAGTAAAATGTTTGTAATCGCCAAATTTCCAAAGTTCTAAAGTGTCTAAATGTGCTATTTCCCATGGTTTTTTTCCAAAAAGATTTAGTTTATTTGGAATGGCAATCTGATTTATTATCATTCTTCTAGCGATAAATGGAATATCAAATTCTTTGGCATTATGACCACATAAAACATGTTGTGCTTGATTGAAATGAGTGTCTAAAAGATTAGTAAAATCTTTTAAAATCTTTTTTTCATCACCAAAAAATGAGGTAACTCTAAAGTTTCGAATATCCCCTTTGTTAACAAAATAACCCACAGAGATGCAAACGATTTTTCCAAATTCAGCCCAAATTCCAGCTCGTTCATAAAAATCTTCTGGAGTGTAATCTTCCTTTCTTTGATATTGCGTTTTATGCTCCCAAAGCTCTTTCATTTCATCATCCAACTCATTATAATGCTCCTCCTGTGGGACAGTTTCAATGTCAAGAAATAGAATGTGATTGAGGTTTATTTTATCTATCATGATAATCAGCTTTTAAATTATCTGATGTGAAATTTAAAAAAAATTTTTTTATAAATGAAGAAAAGACTTCAAAAAAGTAATTTTTGTATTACTGAACTTTCATGTTCCAATAACTCGATTACAAAGAACAATTGTCCTAAGTGGGTTTTTACCATTAGCGGAAGCTGAAGCATGAATTGCTTTTGGATTGCCAAGTTTTTATAAATTCAAGATAAGAGAGTGTTTTAGTAAATACCGTTTCCATTTATTGTAATTTAAATATTATTTCGAAAAAGTATAAATATAATCTTCAAGTGCTTTCAGCTCATCATCACTCATGCTTTTAGTAATAGTAAAATTAGCTTTCATAATATCATATTGACTAGGATCAATAATAGGATCGCTTTCTTCTTTTAAAAATAAAACAATACTTTGTTTTTTTGCTTTATATGTAGTAGCTATTTCACTTAAACTTGGTCCGATAACTTTTTGCTCAGTTTGATGACATGCTATACAATTCCCTTTATTTTCAAATAATTCTTTGCCAGAAACTTTATCTGGTGGTGCTTTAGTATTAGATTTGATAAAGTTTTCTTGGTTTTCATTTTTACAAGAAATTAATAATAATATCCCTAAACTGAACAGTGCCTTTTTCATTTTATTTGTTTAATAATATAGCTGCTTCTTTTGCAAAATAAGTTGAAATTAAACTCGCTCCAGCACGCTTAATACACATCAATTGTTCCATCATAATTTTGTCGTGGTCTAGCCAACCTCTTTCTGAAGCGGCTTTAATCATAGCATATTCACCAGATACATGAAAAACCGTTACGGGAACATTCACCGCGTTTTTCACTTCGCGAACAATATCTAAATACGCAATACCGGGTTTTACCATGACCATATCGGCACCTTCTT
>CALPPS020000112.1 GCA_943325515.2 Flavobacterium psychrophilum | reverse complement strand
TATTTGTTAAATTTGTGAGCTCAAAGTGTTTTTTATGGCAAAGATTAAATTCGATTTAGAAAAAGGAATACTGGATTTTATCCATAAGCATCCCAATAGTTCTTCAAGAGAAATTTATGAGGGATTAGGAAATATAGTAGCTTTTGCAACTGTTAAAAGAACAATCAACATAGTATTAGAAAAAAATCTTGTTGCTTCAACTGGAAGAGGGAAATCAACTAGGTATGCATTAAGTAAAGCATTTGATATTTTAGTACCAATTGATATAGAAACTTATTTTGAAAAAGAGATTGATGAAAGAAAAATAAAAGAGGCATTTAATTTTAATCTCATTAAGGAAACATTAAAAAATGTTTTAATTTTCACTAAAGAAGAAATTGAAAAATTATCAAATTTACAAAATCAATTTAGTGCCAATATTTCAAAGCTTTCAGTTACAGAATTTAATAAAGAGTTTGAAAGATTAGCCATTGATTTAAGTTGGAAATCTTCTCAAATTGAGGGGAATACCTATTCATTATTGGAAACAGAAAGATTATTAAAAGAAAAAGAAACGGCAGCTGGAAAAACAAAAGATGAAGCGGTTATGCTTTTGAACCACAAAGAAGCGTTGGATTTTATTTTAGCTAATCCTGATTATATTAGTCCTTTGGCAGTTTCTCGAATTGAAGACATCCATAGTTTATTGATTGATGGATTGGGGATTGACAGAAATATTAGAAACAGAAGAGTGGGTATTTCGGGAACAAATTACAAACCATTGGATAATGAGTTTCAAATTAAAGAAGCTTTACAAGATTTATGTTTACTTATTAATTCTCGTGAAAGTATTTTAGATAAATCTTTTTTGGCTTTAGTGCTACTTTCATATATTCAACCCTTTTCCGATGGAAATAAAAGGACTGCAAGAATAATTAGTAATGCCATTTTAATTAATAATAAATATTGTCCAATATCATTTAGAACGGTTGACTCTATAGATTATAAAAAAGCGATGCTTGTTTTTTATGAACAAAATAATATCAGTGTGTTTAAGAAAATATTCATTGAACAATTTGAATTTGCAGTGAATACTTATTTTTAAATTTCAAGCTTACAAAAATAAAGCTCAAAAACATATGTTTTTGAGCTTTATTTTTGGTTAAACTTATTTCCAAAAAATTCTCAATAATAATTACCACGCGATAGGAATCGCGCGTTAGCTGGGGTTTTTTACTTTTAAGCTCAATACAAAACCAAATAAATCTCAAAAACAATTGTTTTTGAGATTTATCTTTTTTATTATAAGTTGTTAAACTATTCCTTTATAAACTTACTTATGAATTTGTCTTTACCTGAAAAGACTTCAAGTATATATAAACCTTTAGATAAAGTCTCTGTATTGATAGTGTTACTATTTGTTTTTTGTTCAATAATTATTTTACCAAGTAAATCTAGTATTCTAAATGATGTAATTGGCATATCATTAGGTGTTTGAATATTTAGGATGCTTAAAACGGGATTAGGATAAAGTTTTAAACTATTTGTATCAAATTCTTCTGTGTCTAATGCACAATTAAGCCCAGCATCAGTAATTGCCCAACCATAAGTACTAATTATAGAAGCACGGGCTGTTGTACCATTGCAATAATAAGAATTACCTCCATCAAAATTCACATTTGACTTTAAAGGAGTTTCATTTGAGCCTATAGTTGACCAACCTATTAATAGTGCATCATAATTAGCGGTAGAAAGCTGACCACCCGAAAACATACCACCCATTTCAGTCACATTGCTAACATTCCAAGACCCAATATTTTGGTTAAAGGCTATAGCTTCACTGAACATACCAGCCATACTAGTCACATTACTCACATCCCAAGACCCAATGGGTTGGTTAAAGGCGTTAACGTAACTAGAAAGCATACCACCCGAAAACATACTGTTCATATTAGTCACGCTACTCACATTCCAAAACCCAATTGGTTGGTTAAATGCGAGAGCACTAGAAAACATACTGTTCATATTAGTCACGCTACTCACATTCCAAGACCCAATGGGCTGGTTAAAGGCTAGAGCTTGATTGAACATCGTACTCATATCAGTAACATTACTCACATTCCAAGAATCAATGGGTTGGTTAAAGTCATTAGTTCCTTGAAACATACTGTTCATATTAGTCACGCTACTCACATTCCAAAACCCAATTGGTTGGTTAAATGCGAGAGCACTAGAAAACATAGCGCTCATATCAGTAACATTACTCACATTCCAAGACCCAATGGGTTGGTTAAATGCATAAGCACTTTGAAACATAGCGAACATATTAGTCACGCTACTCACATTCCAAGACCCAATGGGCTGGTTAAAGTCATTAGCATCAGAAAACATAAAGCTCATATTAGTCACGCTACTCACATTCCAAGACCCAATGGGCTGGTTAAAGGCTAGAGCTTGATAGAACATAGCGCTCATATCAGTAACATTACTAACATTCCAAGACTCAATAGGTAGGTTAAATGTAGCCCCATAAAACATAGCTCTCATATCAGTAACATTACTTACATCCCAAGAATCAATGGGTTGGTTAAAGGCTGAGGCATTAGTAAACATATTTGACATATCAGTAACATTACTCACATCCCAAGACCCAATGGGTTGGTTAAAGGCTGAGGCATTAAACATACTACTCATATCAGTTATAAGAGTTGTGACTATATTATTAAATGGAATAGGTGCTGAACTACCCGGTGGAGTAAAATAAGTTATTCCCGATTGAAAATCATACGTATAGCCAGCTATCTGGTATAGAGTTGAATTATCAACAATTGCAAACCATTCCAAAGTCCCTCTTGGGCTTGCTTGAACAAAGTAAGGAGAAGGAACTGTAGTGCCCGTCCATTTAACAGTAACGCCATTTGCATCTAATACAACACTTTGTGCTTTGATGTTTTGAGCGGTTAAAAACAGCGTAATAATTAGCATTAATATTTTTTTCATGATTGTTCAATTGATTGATTTTTGGAAATATTTTACGAAAAGCTATATAGAAAACATTAATTATTATTCTTGCAGAATACTAAGGCCTTGCAGGTTCTATTACTTTCTGGACATTTTCTTAAACCTAAAGAAAATGATTTGTGTTTGATAAGTTGACTTACTACATTATTAACTGATTGACAAGTGTTTGCATAGCCAATTACATTTTTATGATTTCTTATCCAAACATCGAGAGATTTTGGTTTTGGATGCACATTTAATACTACTTGTGTTGATCCTATAATCATATAATCGAGATTATATTTTATGAAATGTTTTATTAAATCTTCAACTTTAAACTTAGCATTATTAGCATGTGGCAATATTATTTCTTCCATTTACTATCTTTTTAAAATAGGATGTTATTAGCATTTCATTTAATCCCTCCATGACTGTTGCTTAATTGATTTACTAATCTTTAACGCAACGCACTGAACAGCCCTGTTTCTTTGACAGGGTGCTTGTATAAGCAGAGGCGCTGTCGAAAATAAGGTTAACATCCCAAGCAGTGTATGCATCTTGCTCAAGAGAACTCCACCATATACCTTGGCGGCTAAAGGAAGAGAATCCGCCATCGCCACCACGTCGTCCCAGAGGAAGACCTGTAAAACCGCTCGAATTTGTTGCTGCTGTATTAGGACTTAGCCAAAGTGTTGTGCCTGTTGCTTTCATTTTACCACCTGCAACATTTTCTCCGCCCAAACAAGTTTTTAAAGTGGTCCATTCAACAACTGAAGGAATATGATAGCCTGCTGGAGCTAGACCTCTTGGGTCATTAACAGCATACCAATTGTATAATTTACCATAAATAGCTCCATTTGCAGGGTCGTTATCAAAATAACACCATGCTCCCGTAGTTAAATTTTTCCATTGTTGAAAGTCAGTAACTTGCGGTATTACATCCCCATTGCGATATTTGCTTACATTCAAATTGGATTTTGTCCACGTTTGGTTGCAATTTATTACAGTTTGATAGAGATTTCCTTCAATGTCCATTACATCTGGACCGGGTATATTCAAGTCTGTAGAATTACTATTTCCATCAGAACTTGAAGAACAAGAATAAACTAAGGTTATTCCTAAAATGAGAGTGATTAATTTTTTCATAATTGTTTAATTTTTAAAAGGTTGTTTTTTAATTTGGGGTAAATAATAGTCATAACTATGTAACTTCCTACAAACATACAACTGCCAACTGAAAAAAATTAGCTAAAAAATTTCTTTATTTGATTAAAAAGTTCTAATTTTGAACTATTAATTCTTAATACTATGATACAACAAGCAGAAACTAAGATCAAACAGATACGTGAATTGAAGAATTTCACACAAGAGTATGTGGCGCAAAAGCTAGGGTTATCCACCCGTGCCTATAGCAAAATAGAAACGGGTGAAACACAGTTAACCATCAATCGGCTAAATGAAATAAGTGCTATACTTGAAGTTCAACCTATGGAAGTTTTAGGGTTTGATGATAAAAAGGTTTTCAATTTCTACAATTCTAATGACATTAATAATGTTAAGAATATGAATATGCCCGAAAAACTAATTCAGCAATACGAAGAAACTATACAATCGTTAAAAGAGCAAATCCAGTTATTAAAGTTACTTCAAGGCAAATAAATGGGTTAGTCTGTATCATTTTTTCAATTCGTCCGTATTGAAAAATCATTTCATAAGAAACAATTTTTCAAAAGACGTACTAGTTTAAATCAAAAGATGTACATCTTTTAGTTTTATCATAAGGACAAATTGATTTTATTAACCTGTAGTTTTTATTTTTTTACACTAAGCTACATCTTTTTCAACTGTTCCAAAATAGGCTCTTTGGTTGCAAAAGAATACAATTAATAGAAATTTTCAGATTGATTAAATAATAAAGTTATTATTTCTAGGGTTTGATTTTCAATTC
>CALPPS020000111.1 GCA_943325515.2 Flavobacterium psychrophilum | reverse complement strand
TCTTCACAATATCTTGCGCCTATAAAACCTAAATTATACATCCCATGACGCATTGCTACCAATTCATCTGTAGTTATCGCATCGTTTGGCTGAGTTAACATGGGAGTTAATACAACAGCATGATTATCCAAAATACCATTTAGGACGTCCATATTTTTATAAAAAACTATATCTGGATCTACATAATATATTTTAGTTTCAGCACCATATTTTTGAAATAAGTATCCAAAATAATAAGGCTTAACTGCAGTATTAAACTCAATAATATTGTAGTTAGCCAACATATCTTTAAAACAGTCAAACCCCATTTGGTCGTATTTAATAATTTCAAATGGGTTAAAAAAGGCATAATCAATATCCGGGTGAAAATCATCAACTAAACCTATTATAAATTTTGCTTCCGGACAATTCTTTTTTATAGAATCCCCCAAGGTTTTAGCATGGGCGAGATAATTATTGGAACAAAGGGTAAAGATGATGGTTTTCATTGTATTATTATTTTGTTCTTAATTAAGAAATTTTTATAAACTAGTATGTGGTTTAAAAATTTGTTATATGTTAACACTTTGGGTGAAATTAATAAAAATATTTTATTAATGATTTTTTTGATGGCAATTTATATTCAATTAGGGCAAAAATGTCAGTGGGAGCTTGACGAAGACATTAAAAAGAATACATTTCGATACTTCCTTCGTCAGTACAGGCGTAACTCAATGTGACAATCTAGTATAAATTAGCCATAAAAAATAATTACATCCAACAGGTTATATATTACATTTCTCTGTAAACTCCTAATCTAAATTAAATTTACTAATTAATTTTTTATTATTTTTTTAAAAGTATTAAAAAAACCTTTTTTATTATAAGCTATCCTCTTTTCATATTTTTCTAAAGATTTTGATAGTAAATCTTTGACTATTAAATCCGCATTTAAATTTTCAAGTAGTATTCTAATAGTTTTAATAATTACTAAATATTTTTGATTCTTTGTGGTTTGAGACCATATTCCATTTGGATGTTCTCTGTAGACACACATTACATCATCCAGTTTTTTGATCTTTTTATCTTTAATAATAATCAGATATAATGGCCAATCTCCTAATGGTAGTGAATAATACCATTTTGGTAGTTCAAAATTATTTCGAAATACAACTGAAGGAGTATGTATAAAATTTCCTTTTGCTAAATCAATCATAGACATGGTGTTTCCCAAATGATCAGAAATCGTATCTTTTTTCATAATCTCCTTATCATCTTGTATAAGAACATTATGAAAACACAACACATACTCCTCATTCCCCTCCAAAAAATCAACTTGCTTTTGCAATTTATTTGGATCAGTCCAATAATCATCGCCTTCACAAAGTGCTATGTATTTACCTTTTGCTTCTTTTAATGTAAAGACAAAATTGGCCATAGATCCAATATTATTCTTATGTTTTATATATTTTATCCTTGAAGCTTTAGTGTGTGTGTTTATAATATCCACAATAATTGCATCGGTAGTATCAGGTGAGCAATCATTTGTAATTATTAACTCTACTTCAAAATTACATTCTTGCATTAAAACACTATTTATGGCTTGCTCAATATAATTTTCGTGAGCATAAGTAGTCATTATAACAGAAACTTTCATTATCTTTCTATATTTATTTAAAAAAAATGTACAATGTATTTTTCATTATATAATTTTCAACATTTTCTCTAGTTATAGAATAATGGAGAATATCTCGAATACTGACTATCATTTTTCTCATAAGGCTTGAATTTGGTCAATACTAAAAACATTTATTTGTAATTTTTTAAAAACTTCATTTCTTTCAGCAAAAGAATCATCAATAAAAATTGCTTCACTATTCAAAATATAATTCGATTTTTTTTCGTTAGATTTTAATTGGATAATTTCATCAAAAATTGATTCTAATTTATACTTTTTTAAACTTTCTTTAATATTATATATGTGCTTAGTCAACAATATTATTATTTTTTTATTATTTATACACTTATATAAAAAAGCAACTATCTCTACATTAATTTTACCATTTACTATAATTGTATCATCAAAATCTATGTAAACATATTTATATTCAATTTTTAATTTATATTTATTTTCTAATGCTCTATCTAATTCAACTTCATAATTATTTTCAATAATATTTATTTCCGTTTCAAATGCATTATAAATATTTAATAAGGCAAAATTTACTCCTTTTATCCTATAAACACTAGAAGACCCCGCAAACCTACTTGCAATTTCCATTAAAACTAATGTTCCATCCAACCGCTCTTTTACTTGAAAAAACCAACTACCATTAAAAACTAAATTTTTATTTATAATGTTAGCTAATCCTTCAAATTTATTTTTCACCTTTAATGTTGATGTATTTACACTAATACCATTGGAAATACGGTTTCTGAGTCTAGGACCAATAAATAACAATTCTCCTTTAAAATTGGTAAAACAATCAATAGTAAATTCATTTCCAGGCAAATATTCTAAAATCATTAAATCTTTATCTTTATTTTTATAAAACTCAACTTCTGAAATATTATTTGCTTTATAGGTTCCTCTTGAACCATAACCAATATCTGGTTTTAAAAAAACGGGATATTCAATACTTTTATCTTCTACATTATATATTTTAGGTGTTGGTATTTTATTTTTTAAAAGGGAATATGTCTTTTGTTTAGATAGACATGTTTTTGTAGTTTGAATTGGTGATGATAAAATTACACACCCTAATTTATCTTCATTTTCTTTAAGTAATGATATCACTGAATCCATAGTAGGATAAATAGCATCAATGTTATTTTCAACAACAATTTTTTTTAACTCTTTTATAAAATACTGATTAGTTAAAAATGGTAAATTTCCAATATAGTTTTCGTAAACAAATTTTCCATGATCATCAGTACTACTTGCACCAATTAAATTAAAATGAATATTATGTTTTATAGATTTATAAATTTCTAAACCAATTTCTGAACCACATGGAAAAACTAAAATGTTTTTCATACAATAAATGTAAATTTGTTGCAAATTTTTTCTAATTCTATGAATTCTAATCCTTCATACAAAGGCAAACACATTATTCTTGAAGCCACACTTTCTGAAACTGGCATTTTTTGACCTTTAATATAATTAATAG
Source organism: Flavobacterium psychrophilum (assembly GCA_943325515.2). GTDB lineage: Bacteria > Bacteroidota > Bacteroidia > Flavobacteriales > Flavobacteriaceae > Flavobacterium > Flavobacterium psychrophilum_R. The sequence goes on along the minus strand of CALPPS020000111.1, from coordinate 1,806 downwards.
TATTTAAAGACGGATAGAAATAACGTCTCGGAAATATTTGTTGATCATTCAACGCTTTTTGCACTTGCAGCAATATTTCCTCAGTTTCAAAAATAACTGGGTAATAACTATAATTCCAGTTGGCAGCTTCACGCAGTTGCATCTTTTTTAATTTATTCCAATCTAAATTACTATTATAATAATTTACCGCGTTTTGTCTTCCGTTTAGTATATCTTGCATGTGAGGCAAAACACTTAAACCCATGGCGGCTTGTAATTCAGATATTTTTCCATTTATCCCCAATCCATGAAAGTCAAGGGGGCCGTTGTGTCCAAAATTGTGGGAGTAAAAACATTCGTGGAACAAATTAGTGTCTTTGGTAAACAAAGCACCACCTTCACCCGTATGAAACAACTTGGTGGCATGAAAAGAACACGTACTTATGTCGCCGTATTCAAAAATACTTTTACCTTCGTAGGTGACACCAAAACAATGCGCTGCATCGTAAATCACTTTTAAATTATGCTTTTTTGCAATTGACTCAATTGCTTCAATATTGCATGGATTTCCAAAAACATGGGTTGCCAAAATACAGCTTGTCTTTGAAGTTATTGCCGCTTCAATTTTAGTTTCATCTATAGTCAGATACTCAGGATGAATATCAACAAAGACTGGTGTACAATTTTCCCATACAATAGCGGCAGTAGTTGCCACATAACTAAATGGGGTAGTAATTATTTCGCCCCCTTTTCCTAAAATTTTTAAAGCAATTTGCAATGGAATAGTGCCATTATTCATTAATATTATATCTGAAACGGAAAGGTATCTTTTTAGTTGATCCTCTAATTCTAATACTAATTCTCCTCTATTGGTCAACCATTGGTTATTCCAAATTCGCTCCAATTGAACTTGGTATTCTTCTAATGGTGGAAAAAAAGTTTTTGTAACGTTTATCATTGTTTGATCCATTCAAATTTTGGTTTGATATAACCCGGTTCTTTACCCATGTAAGTTCCTAACTCTCTACCACCATCTACAACTGTAAAAGTTATAAAATCAGATTCAGTAAATACAGATTGTTTTTTATCTTTAACAACATATATAGCTAAAGAAAAATTACCTGATTGAAAAAAGTCGCTCGGAATTATACACTTAATTACATTTTCTCCTAAATGAATAGGAGCGGTATTAGATTTGTCAAAGAAGGAAAATAATGCTTCGCCCATTTCATTAAACAAATGATACGTTATATGATAATGTCCTTCAACTTTTAACTCTATTTTAGTTGAAATCTCAATAGGTTTATGTTCAAATATAATATCATTAATTTTGGATTCTATATTTTTGACTGCAACTTCTTTTAAATTGAAATCCGGACGATAATAATTATTTCCTTCCAAAATTCGTTTATTAGAACCGTTGACTCCTTCACCACCCAAATAATAGCTTATGCAATCATCAGAGCCTCCCTGATAGCCAATTAAACCATTTTTTAATACTATGCCTTTGGCACATAGAGTCTTTACAGCGGCCATATTATGACTCACAAACAAAACTGTTCGTCCTTCACCTTTACTCACATCGCCCATTTTACCCAAACATTTCTTTTGAAACTCGGCATCGCCTACGGCTAATACCTCATCTACAATTAAAATTTCACTTTCTAAATGAGCAGCAACAGCAAAAGCTAGCCTCACATACATTCCAGAGGAATAACGTTTCACTGGAGTATCAATATAACGTTCAACCCCTGAAAAATTTATGATTTCATCTAATTTTTTAGTAATTTCAGCACGTCGCATACCTAAAATAGCGCCATTCAAATA
>CALPPS020000110.1 GCA_943325515.2 Flavobacterium psychrophilum | reverse complement strand
CAAGAGAATTGACCGCATAAAAGGGCAAAAACTTTTAATGGAGGATATGTGTCAATTGACAGAAAGAATGACAGAAAACAAGTATCACGGGTCTTACGAACAGATTGCTAAAGTTCTTTTGAAACATTCCTCTAATCCGGGTTTAGATTTAGTAAATTTCTTTGAACAAGTGTTATTTTCATTTTTAACCGGGAATTCGGATATGCACTTAAAAAACTTCTCTATAATCAAAACAAATGAGCAAGGTTACATTCTGTCTCCCGCTTATGATATGGTGGCAACCGCAATCGTTAATCCTGCCGATGATGAAGATTTGGCTCTAACTCTCAATGCTAAGAAGAAAAAAATTAGCAGAAAAGATTTCATAATGGTCTTCAACTCTTTTAAGTTAGACAACAAACAACAGGAAAATATTTTTAATAAAATGGAGAAGGCTAAGGATAAATGGTTTCGTTGTATTGATGATAGTTTTATGAGTGATGAGTTTAAAGTTGCCTATAAAGAATTGCTTAAAAATAGATTTGAAAGAATTGCTTAAAATAAATTACAAAAATCATATCAATTACTTTACTTTTTCAAATAATACTATTTTTATTATAGTAATAGATAATGATGGGTCTCAAAGACTGGCAAACCAACCACGAAAAGAAGAGGATATGAAGTGGGGAAATATGGTGTCTATTTTTATAAATCTACCTTGAAGGTTTTGGATAAGGGTAGTCGGTAATTCCGTTAAAAACTCTGTAGGGCTGAGAAATCAGTTGAGCATCCAGGTTCAACTTAATTGTTGAGCGAGAACATAAACTATGTTCTCCCCAGCCCAGCAACAAACAAGAAACTTTCCATTTTCTTAGCAGAAAATAGAAACGAAAAATTGAGTTAACAGATAGAAATCTTGCAAGTTAAAAAAGGTAAAAACGAAAAAGCTATTTACCCTTTTTAGGATTTCTTATCAAGAGAGCATCTTGAATTAAAGTTTTTAAAAAATTTAAAGGTTTATTCTTTTAATATTTTAAACATTTTTTCACAATTTTCGCTTACTACTTTGACAAAATAGATGCCATTAGGAAGTTCTACTAAATTTATTTCTGTTTGTAATTCATTAGTTTTTTTATGAATTAATACTTGACCTAAAAGAGAGGAAATTTCAATCTTATTAATAATATAATTGTTTGAAATAGACAATGTGTTTTTTACAGGATTTGGATAATATTTAAAATCATTAAATACAACATTCTCAATTGCTAAATTAGACACTACAACTGTAGATACTTGATTTGTTGCTATTGGCGCGTTATAGTCAAAATAAATATTGGCCATACTAGAAATAATATTTCCAATAGCAATCGAGGCAATAGGTTTTACCTTGAAAGTAATATAACCATGACTTAAAGGTTCGTTTTCAGTTCCTGGCAAATTAATTCCCTCAAAAAGAAATTCATTATGATTATTGTTGTTTTTTATTCTACAATTATGGCTCGCTGATAAAAATTGAAATGTACTCCAGTCTAAATTAGCATCTAAATCATTTAATACTTTAATGTTTATAGCATTTGAAGTTCCAATATTTTGAAAGCGAATAGTATAATGTAAGTAATCTTGTTGAGCCTTAGCAAGAGTAATCGTATTGCCTTCGTGAACCGCTATATCATTAGGGTCTTGAGAATTTACAACAATTTGATTTAATGTACTCGTATTATTAATTGGAGTGGCATCTGCTATTATTGGAGAAACAGTGCTAGTAATTATAGAGGCATCACCACTATTTAATGTTGGCGGTGCTGCAGCTTGTAGTTTAACATTAGAGATAAGTCTGCTTTCAAAGGGGGCTAAATTCGAAAAATTATAGCTTAATAAGCCTGATGCAATAAAATTTGGTGACGGATCACTCGTAATAAAAGACTGTGTTGCTCCATCGTATTGAAATGCAACTTGTCCTGAAAGCATTGTACTTCCATTGTTTTTATACCATAAATCATAATATGTAAAAAATCCAGGAATAACATTTGTTTTTGGAATTGCAACAACCTCTAAATCATTCACATTAGATGTAGCTGAAATACAAAAGTCTGCGGCTGTTGCAGTCCCAGGAGTCGAAAAATTAAATACTTGATTCGAAGGAGTTATTGAAAAATAACTTGGTAAATTATCTATAGATACCGTATTTGTTCCTACATCTCCTATTAAATAATATTGGTTGTCATTATAATTACTAGTAGTACTTGAATAAGTAACCGATCCATTTACATTTTTAAATTTTATGTTATTTATATAAGCATCATTATTATCGCATCCGTTATTATTTGAATCAAACTTTACCTTTCCTAAAATTCTATTTTTAAATACTACTATATAAGCATAATTAACATAACAATCTGTAGGGCTCGTAGGATTGCAAATTTGATACGGCACGGTATAAGTTCCTTCAAGAATATTTGCCGCAATGCTAATCGTACCGTCGGGGTTTAAAGTAAAACCAACTGGATTATTAAGAGCAGTTAAAATAACACTAGATGGATTTGTAATTAAACTTCCATTCAATGTATCATTTGATAGTACACTTACAGTGGTTGAATTAGGATAATTGGAGTTAAAATTGTCGTAATTTGCAACCAAACTAGAAATACCGGTTACTACAACAGTAGCTGTTGCTTGTGAAGGATTCCACGGGCTATTATTATTGTAAACTGTATAAATCAATAAATAAGTCCCTGGCGCTGTGCCTATGGCAACAGTAATTGTGCCATCTGGATTAAGCGTGAAGCCTGAGGGAAAAGAAACGGGAGAAACAGTTGGATTCCAAATGTTACTACAAGGAGACAATAAATCATTAGTGAGTACAGTTGGTGTAGTCCCACCAATAGTATTATTAATTGGCGTTTGTGAAAAATCGTCATTTTGTGCAAATATATTTGAATTTGATTGAAAAGATAGATTTAAAGATCCGCTTTTACAATTATTGGGATGAGCAATTTCACATAATGTATAATATATTTCACAATAATTTTGACTATTAAAATTTACGAAAAAATTTCCATTAGGTTGAATTTGAGCATTACACCAATTATTGTTAGTAGTTAATACAACATTTGCCGGCACCAATACATTTCCTGGTTGTGTATAATAAGGCTCTAAAACTACAGGCACCCCATTTAAAGTTGGATTTTGACCCCCAAATATATTTCCACTACCGAAACAATCGCCAAAAGTCATAGTATAGGCATACGTTTGAAGTAGGGTATTTAGTGTAACAATACCTGTATCACAAATAGTAGGATTGGCAATATCGCAAATTTGATAGGTTAAAGTATAGGTTCCTTGCGGCGTTCCTGCTGCTACTACAATATTTGTCCCAGAAATACTAACTCCTGAAGATGTGGAAGAAATCAATGAGATAGTTACATTTGTTGTCGTTGCTTGAACACCATTACGTGTGTCATTTGTCAAAAAATTCCCAGCCGTAATTTGGCTACTGCCATATACTACATCAAAAGTTTCATCATTTGCTACAACCTGAGCAAAAGAAACATTATTAACGCAAAACAATAGATATATAAACAGTAATATAATGTATATTTTTTTCATTTCATTTTATTTATAATAATAATTTTACAAATTTAATGCTATTTTTTTAAATAATTTAACAATTGTTACACTAAAAAAAACTTAGTTAGTGTATGTATTTCGTTATTAAACGTTTATAAAATGGGGAGAATTAAGCCAATTTGAAAAAAATAATGCTGGGTTTTGCTATTTTGTGCAAAAAAATAAAACAAAAAAGACCTCACAGGTAAGTGAGGTCTTTCTATTATTGTGGTCCCACCTGGGCTCGAACCAGGGACCACCTGATTATGAGTCAGGTGCTCTAACCAACTGAGCTATAGGACCGCTGTTGGAGGTGCAATATTACCATTATTTTTTAATCGATGCAAGTATTTTTATTGGATTTCTTGACAAAGCTCAATCAAAACACCGTTTGTTCCTTTAGGATGTAAAAAAGCTACTAATTTGTTATCGGCTCCTTTTTTTGGAGTTTCATTTAAAACAATGAATCCTTCTTTCTTTAATCTTTCTATTTCTTCAACAATATTTTCTACATCAAAAGCAATATGATGAATGCCTTCCCCTTTTTTTTCCAGGAATTTAGCGATGGGACTGTCGGGATTTGTGGCTTCCAATAGTTCAATTTTGTTGGGGCCATTCCTAAAAAAGGATGTTTTTACTCCTTCGCTTTCAACTTCTTCTTGTTTATAAGGTGGATTTCCGAATAGTTTTTCAAAAAGCAAGTTGGAAGTTTCCAAACTTTTTACGGCGATGCCAATATGTTCAATTTTTCTCATTTTTGGAGTTGCTGAGTTGCTGAGTAACTGAGTCGCTAAGCAGATTAATAATTCAAAGATAAGGATTTCATAAATTAGCCCTGATGGGAGTGGCATCCTTTTTTATCGTTGACAAACGATATAAAAGATATAGCGGACAGCAGGAAATAGCTCTTAAAAAAACTCAGCCACTTAGCCACTCAGTAACTTTCTAACTTAAAAGTTGTATTTTTGCCCCATGGAAACAAACAGACAGAAAAAAATTGGCAACGTATTACAAAAAGATTTAGTAGATATTCTTCAGGGAGAAATACGTAAAAACGGAATTACCAATTTAGTGATTTCGGTTTCTAAAGTAACTGTTACTACTGACTTATCAATCGCAAAAGTATATTTAAGTGTGTTTCCACAAGACAAAGCCAAAGATTTACTTGAAGCTATAAAAACCAATGCTCCTTTGATTAAACATGATTTGTCGCAACGTGTAAAATTGCAGTTGCGAAAGGTGCCTAACCTTTCTTTTTATATTGACGACTCGTTGGATTATATTGAAAAGATTGACAATGCTTTGTCAGGAAAAGAAAATCCAATCGAAAACCGTGACCTTTTAGAAAAACGCAAGAAATTCTAAGTGAACTTCCCACTTTACATAGCCAAAAGATATCT
>CALPPS020000109.1 GCA_943325515.2 Flavobacterium psychrophilum | reverse complement strand
TATTTAAAAAATGGAAAGTTTATATTTAGTAGGTATAATATTGGCTAACATATTATTTAGTTTAAAAGGTTTTAACGATGAATACTTTTTTAGAAAATATCAATTTCATGTTGGAAGTATAAGAGCAGGTGAGCAAATCAGAATGATTTCTTCTGCTTTTTTGCATGCCGATGTAATGCATTTGGCTTTCAATATGATTGCTTTGTATTCCTTTGCGCCAGTAGTTATTAGTCAATTAGGTAATTTTACTTTTTTATTAATATATGTTGGAAGTTTAGTTTTTGGAAGTTTATTAACAATGGCTTTTCATGGTAACGATAATAATTATACTGCCGTTGGAGCATCGGGAGCAGTAACAGGAATAATATATTCCTCTATTTTGTTATATCCCGATATGGTAATTGGAATTTTTGGAATAATTCCTATGCCAGCTTATGTTTTTGGAATTGCCTATTTGATGTATTCTATTTATGGAATGAAAGCCAAACGCGATAATATTGGACACACCGCTCATTTTGGTGGTGCAATTGGTGGATATGCTATTACTTTACTAAAAGACCCAATATTGTTTCAAGAAAGCACTTTGATGGTTATATTATTGGCAATTCCAATTGTTATACTTTTTGTATTGGAAAAAATGGGAAAACTATAATTGGCACAACTTTTGAAAATTATAAAATAGTATCAATTAAAAATATAAATTATGAAATCGAAAATTCAACAATGTCCAAAAATTAATTACATATCAAACAGAAAAAATGTAATTTTAGTAGTGGCTTTATTTTTAGCTATTACTCTCCAAGCACAAGAGACTAAAACACAAGTTCCTCAAATTTCTGTTACTGGTGAAGGTAAAGTAAAAATAGAACCAGATCAAGCTATTATCAATGTGGGTTTTCAAAATTCAGGCAAAGATGCTAAAGAAGTAAAATCATTAAATGATGAAGTTGTTGACAAAGTAATAAAGTTTTTGAAAAAAAGTGGCATTCCTTCAACAGACTATAAAACAAAAAATGTTAGTCTTTATAAAAGCTATGATTATGAAAAAAAGAAATATAACTTCCAGGCTAGTCAATCATTAAGTATCACTTTAAAAGATTTATCAAAATATGATGAAATAACTATGGGATTAAACGATGCTGGTGTGAATTCAATTCAAGGTATTGAATTTAAATCTTCAAAGATGGAAACCTACGAAAGAGAAGCGCGTAAAAGAGCCATGGAAAATGCCAAACAAAAAGCGGCTGATTATGTTTCAGTATTAGGCCAAAAAATAGGTAAAGCTTTATTAATTACTGATAATTCGCAATCCTATTATCCACAGCCTATGTATAAAGGAAATGTTATGGCAATGGCAGCAGATGCTTCTGCAACAAGAGAAACTTTAGCCGTTGGTGAAATTGAAATCAATACTAATGTTAGTGTGACTTTTGCTTTGGAATAAATGCTATTTAGTTCAAAAATAAAAAAACTCCTAAATGAATTGAGGAGCTTTTTACTTGGTGGGGAGAGCAGGATTGACTTTGTCCATCCTTAGCAAGGTTTCCTTGCTCAAAGCAAAAAGCTCAAAACATTTATAAAAGTAAATTTTCAACATGTTCTAAGCTTTTTACTTAGTGGGGAGAGCAGGATTCGAACCTGCGAAGATGTAATCAGCGGATTTACAGTCCGCCCTCGTTGGCCGCTTGAGTATCTCCCCCAAAGCCAATAGCAGTCACAAATATAGAAACACTTTTTAGCTTCACAAATAAAATATACTATTATTGTTTGTAGTTTTTTTTCTGTTTGGTTTAGGATAAAACAAAAAAATCTCCATTAAGGAGATTTTTTTGTTTTCATTTTTTAAAATAATTATTTAGATGCTAAAAGTTCATTTATTTTAGCTTTTAAACCATCACCTCTTAAATCTATAGCTACAATTTTTCCAGTTGCATCCAATAAAAATGTAGTTGGAATTTGTTGTATTCCATATTGCTCAGCAATGGGATCTTTCATTTGTTTTAAGTTGGATACATTTGTCCAAGTTAATTTATCTTTAGCAATAGCTTCTTTCCATTTTGTAGCGTCATTATCTAAAGAAACACTAATGATGTTTAATCCTTTGCTGTGTAATTCAGCATATAGAGCTACAACATTTGGATTTTCTTGTCTACAAGGCTGACACCAAGAAGCCCAAAAATCGATAAGAGTAACTTTGCCAAGACTTTCTTTTAGTGAAACTAGTTTTCCATCTGGAGTAGGAGCTTTAAAATCAGGAGCAACAATACCAACTGCAATTTTAGTTTTGGCATTCATTTGTTTTTTTAAATTGTCTATATTTTCTTTTACTTTTTTACCTGGTTTGGTTTTTTTCAAAGACTCATCCAAAGTATTGTAAATAGTTTCGATTTCTTTTACTTTGAATTTACTATTGTTAAACATAGCTTGAACAATTAACACACTTATGTATGATTTTGAATGTGTTTTTGGATAATCAAATGTATAATCTGTAATATCTTTTTGAATTAGTTCATATTGTTTTCTGAGACTATTCATAGCAACAGTATCTTTATTTTTTTGAGCTTCATTCATTTTCGCCATATTTTTCATTTGAAAATCCATTGCTTTTTTCTGAACTTTTTTCTGAAGTTTGTTAGTCTCTTCGTTAAATTTTGAAAACTCATCATTGCTATAGGTGCCAGAAAGTTTTGATTTAAAAAGACTGTCTTTATCCACTTGCATTTCTATTTCCCCACCTTCTAAGATAAATGGAACTTTGCCATTTACTTTATCGATTTGTATAAAACAGATTTCTGGCTCTGTAGTTTTTCCTTTGATTTCAAATTTTCCATCAATAATTTTTACGGTGTCAATGGTTTTAACTCCCATGCCCATAGGGTCTTGTTTTTCTAAATAGACTAAACCACTTTTTATTCCTTTAATATTTCCTGTGATTTCATATTCGCCATCAGCAAGGTTTTTACAAGAAAATAAAACAACTGTAGTGATTACTAAAAAAAGTATTTTTTTCATTTTTTAAATTATTATTTTACGATTGCAAATGTATTTAAATTGCAATAAATTGTATCTTTTTTTATGATTTATTTATAGAATTATTTATTTGTTGATGGACAAACAAACTGAGTACAAGTAATACTAGTTTGTTTGATACCATTCATTCCTTTTTCAATATTGATAAGATTATGAATTCCTCTAGATTTTAAAATGGAAGCCATGATTACAGAGCGATAACCACCAGCACAATGCAAAAAGAAATCACCATCTTTAGGAACACTTTGAAAATTTTCATTTATACTGTCTAGCGGAATATTTATTGCATTTTCTACATGCTCTGCCTCAAATTCGCTTGGTTTTCTGGCATCAACAACAATACTGTTTTTGGTAAGTTGATTGGAAAACTTTTCGGGTGAAATGGAATGAATTGAATCAGTTTCGAAACCTTCCTTTATCCATGTTTCAATACCACCTTTTAGGTAGCCAAGTACGTGGTCAAATCCAACTCTAGAAAGTCTGGTTATTGTTTCTTCTTCTCTTCCTTCAGGAATTATAAGCAACAATTTTTGATTTATATCACGAAGTAGTGCGCCAACCCAAGGGGCAAAGTTCCCTTGAATACCGATAAAGATTGAATTTGGAATATGAGATTTCACAAAGTCATTTTCATTTCTAACATCAAGTATTACTACATCTCCTTGATTAGCAACTGCTTCAAATTCTTGAGCTGAAAGACCTACTTTACTGTTCTTAATTACTGTGTCCAAACTCTCATAACCTTTGATATTAAGCATAACATTCTGAGGAAAATAAGCCGGTGGAAGTCCTAATCCGTCTAATAATTCTCTAGTAAATTCTTCTTGGGTCATATCTGCTCTAAGAGCATAATTAGTTTTCTTTTGATTGCCCAAAGTATCTGTGGTTTCTTTGCTCATATTCTTTCCACAGGCACTTCCTGCACCATGACTTGGATATATAATTAAGTCATTGCTCAAAGGCATGATTTTATTTCTTAGCGAATCAAAAAGGTAAGAAGCTAATTTATCTTGGGTTAATTCTTCAGTTAAGGTTTGGGCTAAATCTGGTCGACCAACATCTCCAATGAAGAGTGTATCTCCTGTTATTAATCCGTGTTGTTTACCGTTTTCATCTATCAAAAGATAGCAAGTGCTTTCAAGAGTATGTCCAGGAGTATGTATGGTTTTGATAGTGCAATTCCCAACTTTAAATTCTTGATTATCGATAGCTATTATAGCATCAAACTCAGGATTCGCTGTTGGACCATAAACTATTTGTCCGCCACTTTTCTTTGCCAAATCTAAATGACCAGAAACAAAATCGGCATGGAAATGAGTTTCGAAAATGTATTTAATTTTAGCATTGTCTTTTGAAGCCCGTTCAAGATAGGGTTGCACTTCTCTTAAAGGGTCAAAAATAGCAGCTTCTCCATTACTCTCCAGATAATAGGCTGCTTGGGCAATGCACCCAGTATATATTTGTTCAATTTTCATGACTTGTATTTTAGGCAAATTTAAAGATTAGTCTATTGATTAGGCACCATTTTTAGAATAGTTTATGAAAAAACTCTTTGTAAAATATGACTACAGACATTAACAAAACAAAAATTCCGAATATTTTTTTTAGATATTTTTCATTGATATACTGTTGAATATAGAGTCCAACAAAAATCCCAATTACAGATATAGTAGTAAAAGTTAATAGAAATGACCAATCAATTATACTATTTTGAACATCTCCAAGAAAACCAACTAAAGAGTTGATAGTGATGATAAAAAGCGAAGTTCCGATGGCTTTTTTAATAGGAAGTTTAGCTAAATGTATCAAAGCTGGAATAATTAAGAAACCACCACCAGCCCCAATTAATCCTATTAGTATTCCAACAAAGAAAAGTTGCACAAAGACTATATATTTATTTTTTATTTTAACTTTTATGTTTTCTACTTCTTTTTTTGTTTTTAACATAGAATAGGCTGCCAAAAACATTACAGTAGCAAAAAGCAGCATTAAGAAAGTTTCTTTTGTAAGCTTGAGTGAGCCAAAATAAAACAAAGTATCTGGTAAATTTGGAACTATAAATTTTCGAGTTAAGTAAACTCCAATTAAAGAAGGGATAGCAAATTGTAGAGCAGTTTTAGGGACAACAAGATTTTTTTTAAAATTTTGAATGGTACCAAATGCAGCGGTTGTTCCCACAATAAATAACGAATAGGCAGTTGC
>CALPPS020000108.1 GCA_943325515.2 Flavobacterium psychrophilum | reverse complement strand
TTGTACCTGCACAGATTTTTAAACTTCCGTTTGTTCCTGCACTTGCTGGTAATGCTTGTTCTGTTACTGTTACAGTAGCTGTGTTAGGAGTTGTACAAGGGGAAGTCGCTGCTTGAGTATAAGTATACGTTCCTGCTCCACCCGTTATAGCTGACCAAGTTCCACCTGTTGCTGGTGTTCCACCTAAAGCTGCAAATAATGAGGACTCACATACGCTTGTACCTGCACAGATTTTTAAAATTACGTTTGTTCCTGCACTTGCTGGTAATGCTTGAATTGTTACAGCAACCGCTGTTCTTGAACTTTCAGAACCATTTAAAGTTTGAGAAGCATAATAATTTCCAGAAGCTAATGCAACATCAGGAGCTAAAGCATCTCCACCAGTAGCGGCTGCATACCATTTGATAGCTGTTCCTGAAGCGGTTAGGCTTGCCACTGTTGCTGGAGCACAAAATGTTTGTGACGAGGCGATTGGTGCACTTATATATTCTCCAATTGCTAAATCACCAAATCCTGATATACCAGTTGCTGTTGCTGTAGTAGCAGTCACATTAGAAGCAGTAAAATAAAACCAAACAGCACTGCTATATAAACCTACTTTAAAATTAGCCAACGAAACATTAAGATCATTATCTCCACTTGTATAATTGAAATCAGCACTATAAGTTCCGAAATCAACTAAAGCATCATTAGTTAAAGTCCAAGTTCTGTTAACACTTTTAGAACCATTGAAGTATGAACTAGCAATAGCGGCATGATCACCTGAGGTTGAAGAAGCTCTAATACTTCCCGCTGCAGATGTATTTCCTGAAAAAGTCAATGCTAAAGGAGTATAATTATTTGCATCTCCTATGGTATAGATAAACGAAGGGCTAGCTCCAGAAGCTGTTTGTTTTTTCAAATTACCAACAACCCATCCTGATGTTAAGCCTGCACCAGTGATACTTCCTGAATTTCCTATAATTAAAGTATTACTTCCTGTAGTAATTTTACCAGAAACAAAAGAAAGTGTTCCATTGATAGTCAAGTCACTAGTTAATGTGACTGCTGTAGCTGGTGCTGTTTGATTAATTGTAAATATACCCGAAACAATTGTAGGTCCATTAATAGTTTTTGGAGTTGTTCCACTCAAAATAAGGTTTCTGTAATCGAATCTTGCTGTTACAGTTTGTGCGCTTGCTGCTACACGAACGTATTCTACCGTACTATTAGCTCCTAAAGTAAGATTTTCAGTTCCAACAAATTGAATATCCGCACCGTTACTACTTGGAGTTTCTCCACTTGAAACGAAACCGGTTAATTTAGGCACTTTTACAGTTCCATTAATACTAACCAATCCCCCAGTAGGAATTGTAATATAAGATGTAGCATTTGTTGGTGCTACTAGAATTGAGCTTTCATCGACGGTTAGGTTTTTAATAATAGGAGTAGCTGTAAATGTTACATTAGCAGCATTTATGAGCGAAACTGTCCCAAAGCTTTTAGTTGTAGCAGATGAAACTGTAACACCATCATAGATAACTTCTAAATTAGTGTCAAATATACTTCCAAATGAAAGTGCGGTAGTTCCTTTGTAAATGACAGTCTGTTTTCCAGAAGATGGAGTCATAACATCGAGATTTCCAGTTCCTGCAGGACCAATTGATGCTCCTGAATTTATAGTAAGTATAATGGCAGCTTGATCTGTATTCCCAAGTCGTACTTTTGTTCCGTTGGCAGGATCTGTTCCAACTGTCCATGTACCATCTAGTGATACTGCAGTTGTATTTCTTATTTCAAACACTTGAGAAGCATCTACGAAATTAGTAGGTGAAGTTCCAGTTCCATTACTATTTAATCCCCAATTAGCAACATCAGTTAATAATCCTGTACCTTTATAATAATAGGTTGTTGCCAATGCTTGCACTGGAGAACTTGTGGTACTTTCGATTGAATAATTGAATGCTTTATCAACAGAATATACTTTATAGTAATAATCCACTCCTGGACTCAAGCTAGTATCTGTAAATGAAGTACTTGTTCCAATATATCTTACTACGCCAGCACCAATAGAATTATTAAATTTATAAATTCCATTTTGATTTGGATCATCGGTGGCAGATGGAACAGTTGTAGCAAAACGAACTACTACATAACCTCCGCCATCAACACCACCACTTGCGGCATTCCAACTAACATTAGCACCACCATTAGAAGCACCACTAGCTGTGATTGCACCTGGAGAATTTGGCGCTGTAATATCTGGAGAGTTGGCTTGATAAATAACAAAATCGTCAATATCTGCCGCATAACCAGCAGTAGCGGCATCAATAGTAAATCCTGCAACACCAAAATTCCCAACTGCAGTGGCATTAGTAGTAATTGAAACAGCAACTTTAGTCCAATTCGAAATACTGGTTGATAAACCCGCAGCCACACTTTGTTTAGTTCCAATTGGAGGAGCTTGAGTTGCAGAAGTATTATCTACAAATAAATCAACTGTACTTGCATCTAGAGCAGTAGTTGAAGCAGATTTATACCAAAATTGTACCTGATAAGTTGTACTTGGCGCAAATGCACCAGCTATTTGAGGGGAATAGAAATTTTTTGCAGTTCCGTTTGTTGCACCAAGTGAAATGTATCTTGGTCCACTTCGTCCCCCTGTTGCACTGGATGTTCTTACAATACTTGCCGTAGTGCTAGCCGTCCAAAGTGAAGAAGATAAAGCTGCGTTAGTTGTACTACCACCGGCTAATGTAGCCGTGTGATTTTCAAATCCACCATCATGAACAGAATAAGCTCCAATACCTGTTTGTGAATATCCAATAATAGAGAAGCAAAAAAGAAATAATAATAATGAGTAAAATTTAGTTTTCATCAATTTTCAATTATAATTAATAATAATCAAAAATAAATACATATTATTTTTATTCTAAATAAAAACTTTGTAAATAATGAATTCTGCAGTAATAAGTGTATAATTTGATTTAAATGAAAAAAAAGTTAAGAATTATTATGAAGTATTAATTTATTTAAGTCTTCTCTTCTGCTTTTACTAATTGGGATTTTATAAGTTTGAATTTCAATTAAATTACCATCAATTGCTTCAATTTTATGGATATTAATAATAAAAGATCGGTGGACTCTGAAAAAATTGTTTTTAGGAAATATTTCTTCTAATCTATTTAAAGAAACTCTTGAAACACTAATCTTCTTTTTGGTATGAAATCGAGCATATTCACCATGACTTTCAATAAATATTACTTCACTAAAATTAATTTTCTCTAGTTTATTTTGATTCGTTTTGAAAAAACTAAAATCAGTAAATTGAGTTTCAGGAAATTCATTTTCAGCAGGCGTAATTTCGGGAATTATAGCAATTTTTTTATCAAAAACTCTATTAACAGCCATAACAAAACGCTCAAATGGTATTGGTTTTACTAAATAATCAATTACCTTTAAGTCAAACGCTTGAAGTGCATATTCAGAATATGCAGTAGTAAAAATGGTGTTTGGAGGATTTTTTAAAGTCTTGAGAAACTGAATCCCATTAAGAACAGGCATGTTGATATCTAAAAAAAGCAAATCTACGTGCTGTTGCTGAATTTTAGTCAATGCTTCCATAGGTTCGTTAGAAATCCCTACAATTTCAAGCTGCGGGATTTTTGAAATGTATTCCTCAATTAATCGAAAAGCTGGTTCTTGATCATCAATTATAAAACACTTTATTGTATTCATAACTATTTTATTTTTTGATTTTTAATTAAATATTTGGAGGTTAAGTCCATAATTTTAATCTATTAAATTAATTGTTATAATCTTATGTTTAAATATATTTCATAAGTACTTTCCAAATCAGTTACTTCAAATTTATATCGGTCTTTATAATCTAATTCCAAACGGTTTATAGTATTATAATTTCCAACACCTTTTTCTAGTTTATTTTGAATAGCCATCTTATTATTTTTAATTTTAAAATATAAAAATTCATGATCTGTAGCCAATTCAATTTTCACATAAGCTGCTTTTGAAACTCCGATTTGACTATGTTTAAAAGCATTTTCAACAAAATTCAATAGCAACATTGGAGCAATTCGTTGGTTTTCGTCATAGAGTTTGTGAATAAAATCAATATCAATTTGTGAATTATAATTAAGTTTATATAATTTAATAAAATCCTGAATCATAGTTACTTCTCTATTAATGAGAACACGATGCGTAGAACAATCATATATTAAATAGCGCATAAAATTCGATAAATCATAAATCATTATTGCCGCCTCTGGACTTGTGTTATGACATTTTGAATAAATTGAATTCAAAGTATTAAATAGAAAATGTGGTGTGAATTGGCTTTTTAGTAATTCAACTTCAAAATTTTTTTTCTCTTTTATAAGACGAACCATCTCGGATTTATTTTGCAAGTGATTGATGAAATCCAAATAAAAAAGAGATGAAGCTAACGTAAATAATAAAAATAACAAATGATAACCTATAAAATTCAATTCCAAAGGAAGTGCAAATACAACATTAAAATAGGGCCATAAAAATAACAATACAGTTATCAAAAGAGCATTTTTTAACAATACACTCAAAACCCTCTTTCTAATTATTAACTCTTTTTCTAAAAAATTAATATTTATAAAAAAAAGCAAATAACAAAAAAAGAGCATTTCAAGAACAAGGAAAATGTTATCATTAATGGTATTTAATTTAAGTATATTATCTACCAATTCATAATAAATAACTGAAATAAATGAAAAATAAAAAAATTGAAAAACAATTTTTTTGAAAACTAATAATAAATGCTTGGATTTCAACATTTCAATTTAACTTTTATATAAATAAATTTCTCTTTTGAAAAAATAATTTCTATTTTTCTAACATCAGTAACAAATAAATTGCAGTGAAAATACAGAAATATGCAGTGAGTCAAAATAACTGCTAATATTCGTTTATCTCAATGATAATGCTAAGCTACACTTTTTTTTTGAATTGAATTTTATTTGTTACATCTTGCATAAAATTTATAAATAAAATTATTTTTACTATGAAAAATTTCATGCTTAAAATCTCGATATTTATTCTATTCATCACTATTTCTTGCGAAAAAGATAACGCCTCAGCCATTCAAATAAATCAATTGAATAGTGGTTCAAGTCAATTTGTTTTTACTTATTCTGGGTTGCCTCAAAAACCTATAAATGTTTTTTATAATATTCCAAGCGGTAATCGAACAAACATGCCAATTGTAATGTTATTTCATGGTGATGAAAGAAATGCAAATGAGTATCGTGATATTTGGATTAACGCCTCAAATCAATATGGTTTTATGGTTTTTG
>CALPPS020000107.1 GCA_943325515.2 Flavobacterium psychrophilum | reverse complement strand
GTTGTAGGAGATGAGAATATCGCACTTGATCATGTCTTAAATTATCCCAATCCATTTGTAAGTTACACCGAGTTTTGGTTCTCACATAACAGACCATTTGAACCCTTAGAAGTGCAAGTGCAAGTGATGACCATTACTGGCAAAATTGTATGGACCAAAAACCAAATAGTAACAACAGATGGGTTTCTTTCTAGAGACATTACTTGGGATGGCAAAGATGATTTTGGAGATCGAATTGGTAAAGGAGTTTATGTCTATAAGCTGACTGTAAAGTCGACTTTATCGAATAAAAAAGCAGAAAAAATAGAAAAACTTGTAATCCTATAGGAAAATACTATATTTGTTAACTTTTATTAAAATGATAATGAAAAAAATTGCCATAATATTTATTTTAGTAGTCACAATTCAAAATACTTTTGCCCAACAAGATAGTCGAGTAATTACCACTGGTGTTCCATTCCTGTTAGTAGCAGCTGATGCTCGTGCTGCTGGGATGGCTGATCAAGGGGTTGCTACGTCATCTGATGCTTTTTCTCAACAATGGAATCCTGCTAAATATGCTTTTGCACTAGACAAACAAGGATTTACAGCTAGTTACACACCCTACTTAACAGATTTAGTAAATGATATATCTCTAGGACAAGCTACATACTATAACCGAATAAATGAAAGAAGTGCCTTTGCAGTAGGTTTGCGTTATTTCGGATTAGGAGAAATAGAATTAAGACAAAATGCTGATGATCCAGCTCAAATTGTAAAACCAAACGAATTAGCATTAGACGGTTCCTATTCCTTAAAACTAAGTGAACGTTTTTCAATGGCAGTTGCTGGTAGGTATATTCGTTCAGCATTAAGAATTCCTTCAAGTGACTCAGGCGATGCTAAACCAGCAAGTACTTTTGCTGTAGATATTGCTGGTTTTTATCAAGGGGAAGAAACTGCTTTTTCAGACTTTAATGGAAGATTACGACTTGGTTTCAACTTTCAAAATATGGGGCCAAAAATAAATTACGATGCGGGTGCCTCTGATGATAACAGCGCCAACTTTATTCCTGCCAATATGAAAATTGGCGGAGGTTATGATTTCATTTTTGATGATTATAATAAAATTTCTGTGAGTGTTGAGTTTGCTAAACTTTTAGTACCAACACCTCAAAGTGCGGATTTAAATGGAGACGGTTTAATAACCACTCCTGATGAAATTAATTTGAGAAATCAAAACAATATAGATTACAACAAAGTAAACTGGGTTTCTGGTATGTTCAAATCATTTGGTGATGCACCAGGAGGTTTTAGTGAAGAATTAAAAGAATTTACTTATTCCATTGGGGCAGAATATTTGTACCAAGATTCTTTCGCTATGCGTCTAGGCTATTTTCATGAAAGTCCTATAAAAGGAGCTAGAAAATTTTTCTCTCTAGGAGCAGGTTTCAAATATAATGTGGTTAAAGTAGATTTTTCCTATTTATTCTCTGCTTCAAAAGTAAAAAACCCATTAGAAAATACCCTACGATTCTCACTAACGTTTAACTTTGGTGATAAATACGATGATTATTAATAGTAAATAAAAAATAAAAACAACATCCAAATCTCTTTTAGAAATTTGGATTTTTTTTCCTCAATAATGAAATAACCATTTCAAATAATTCAATTAAAACTGTAAATCGAAACCATGGTTATTCCATTTTCAAATAAAAAAAATATTCCATTCGAATGAAAGAAATAAACATTAACTCGTCATTTTCCGTTTACGAATCTCTAACTGACTTGCCAGTTGAAATTCAGTCATTGATGCAGCATGCCATTGCAGTTAGAAAAAAAGCTTATGCACCCTATTCTAAATTTAGAGTTGGAACTGCTATTCTTTTAGATAATGGCCATATAGTTTTGGGATCAAATCAAGAAAATGCAGCGTATCCTTCTGGCCTTTGTGCTGAGAGAGTGGCCATTTTTCAAACTGGCGCCATTTATCCAGAAGCTAAAATTATAAAAATGGCAATAACCGCCGCTTCAGACACAAATAAAACTACATCCCCAATTCCTCCATGTGGCGCTTGTAGGCAATCTATTTCAGAATATGAATGTAAACAAAACACACCTATCGAAATCTATTTTATGGGCGAAAGTGGTGAAGTTTACAAGTCAGCTTCTATTGAAAATTTATTGCCTTTAAGTTTCGATAAAAACTTCTTGTAAATTTGATATTAAGAGGAGAATGACCTTCAGAAATTCAATGTTTTTTTAATCAAATTAGCGAAAAATAGCATTTTTTTTATCTATAGTTGAAAAGTCAAGATAATAGTTAAATTTACTGCTTTTAAATTTTACTTCTTAAAGGGAATGTTTTACTTTTGCATTTCGCAAATTTATTTATAAGTCAACTATTCTGCGTTGAATAATAATTAAGAACCTAATAACACTTTAGCAAAAGTAACAAATGAAAGAAGTAACAAAAGAAGTTTATTTAAAGTGGTATGAAGATATGCTGCTTTGGAGAAAATTTGAAGACAAACTTGCAGCTCTTTATATTCAACAAAAAGTTAGAGGATTTCTTCACTTATATAACGGACAAGAAGCCGTATTAGCGGGTGCTTTACACGTTATGAATTTGGGTGGAAAAGACAAAATGATTACAGCCTATCGGAATCACGTTCAACCAATCGGAATGGGTGTTGATCCAAGAAAAGTAATGGCTGAACTATTAGGAAAAGTAACAGGAACTTCCAAAGGAATGGGTGGTTCAATGCACATCTTTTCTAAAGAACACGGATTTTATGGAGGTCATGGTATCGTTGGGGCTCAAATTCCAGTAGGTGCAGGTATGGCTTTCGCCGATAAATATTTCGAAACTGGTGGTGTAACACTAACCTATTTTGGTGACGGTGCAGCACGCCAAGGTTCACTTCACGAAGCATTCAATATGGCTATGTTATGGAAATTACCCGTAGTTTTCATATGTGAAAACAATGGATATGCTATGGGGACTTCAGTGGAAAGAACTGCCAATCATACTGATATTTGGAAATTAGGATTAGGATATGAAATGCCATGCGGACCTGTTGACGGTATGAATCCAGTAAAAGTTGCCGAAGCTATGCACGAAGCTATGGAAAGAGCACGTCGTGGTGACGGACCAACTTTCTTAGAAATGAAAACGTATCGTTATAGAGGTCACTCCATGTCAGATGCTCAGTTATACCGTTCGAAAGATGAGGTAGAAGAGTACAGGAAAATTGACCCTATAACTCAAGTACTGGACATTATTAAAGAAAAAAAATATGCTACCAATACAGAAATTGAGGCTATCGATGAGAGAGTTAAAGATTTAGTGGAAGAGTGTGTCACATTCGCTGAAGAATCTCCTTTCCCAGAAGTACAACAATTATATGATGTCGTTTACGAACAAGAAAATTATCCTTTCATCCCACATAGATTATAATTATGGCAACAAAAATTACAATGCCTCGTTTGAGTGATACTATGACTGAAGGAACTGTAGCAACTTGGTTAAAAAAAGTTGGTGATACAGTAAAAGAAGGAGATATCCTTGCTGAGATCGAAACGGATAAAGCTACGATGGAGTTTGAATCTTTCAATGCTGGTACTTTATTGTATATTGGTATTAAAGAAGGTGAAACAGCAGCTGTTGATTCTCTTTTAGCCATCATCGGAAAAGAAGGTGAAGATATTTCTGGAATAATTTCAGGAGGTGCAGCCACTCCAGCTGTTGCTGAAGCAAAAGTTGAAGCTTCAACTGAATCAGAAACCATAATCAATAAACCACAGACCTCCGAACTTCCAAAAGGAGTTGTAGTGGTAACCATGCCGCGTCTAAGTGACACTATGACCGAAGGAACAGTGGCAACTTGGTTGAAAAAAGTAGGTGATGAAGTAAAAGAAGGTGACATTTTAGCCGAAATCGAAACCGATAAAGCCACAATGGAATTCGAATCTTTTAATGCAGGAACACTTTTATTTATTGGTATAACCGAAGGGCAATCAGCTCCTGTTGATAGTGTTTTAGCCATCATCGGACCTGCAGGAACAGATATTACAGGCATAGCAGAAAATTATAAGAAAGATGGGGCGTCAACACCAGCTGTCACAACTAGCGCTGTAGAAGTAAAACAACTAACAACGGATAACTCACAACCGACAACTGAAAACTCTGAAAGAGTTTTCGCTTCACCATTAGCAAAACAAATTGCAAAAGATAAAGGAATTAATCTTTCTCAAATAAAAGGTTCTGGAGAAAACGGTCGTATCACGAAAAATGATGTCGAGAATTACACTCCACAAGCTTCTGCTTCACCAAGTCAAACTAGTCAACCTACAACCGACAACGCACAACCATCAACTGTCGTAAGACCATTTGTTCCAGCTGGAGAAACGTTTTCAGAAGTTATCAAAAATTCGCAAATGCGTAAGACTATTGCTAAGCGTCTTTCTGAATCTATCTTCACAGCACCACATTTCTATTTAACGATAGAAGTAGCGATGGATGAAGCGATGAAATCACGTGCTGTGATTAACACCGTTCCAGATACTAAAGTATCCTTCAACGATATGGTTATCAAAGCTTGTGCAATGGCATTAAAGAAACATCCAAAAGTAAACTCACAATGGAGTGATGATGCTATTACTATTAACCATCACGTGAATGTTGGTGTAGCAGTAGCCGTTGAAGATGGTTTAGTAGTACCCGTTTTGCGTTTTACAGACCAAATGAGTTTATCGCAAATAGGTGGTAATGTAAAAGATTTAGCCATAAAAGCAAAAACTAAAAAATTACAACCAACAGAAATGGAAGGAAGTACTTTCACGGTTTCAAACTTAGGAATGTTTGGTATTCAATCATTCACCTCAATTATAAACCAACCAAACTCTGCCATTCTATCAGTAGGTGCTATCGAAGAAAAACCAGTAGTAAAAAACGGTCAGATTGTGGTAGGTAATACTATGACATTAACATTAGCTTGCGACCACAGAACGGTAGACGGGGCTACAGGAGCACAATTCCTGCAAACATTGAGACAGTATTTGGAGAACCCTGTTACAATGCTAGCATAAAAAAAAATTAATATAGCTAATAAAACCCACTCAAATGAGTGGGTTTTCTATTAAAACTAAATATACAGTTAACGTTATTATTAAAAAATAACATGCTCACTATCCGTAAAAAGTTAAAACAAAAAGCCTTCGTCAATTAAATAATGAGTGCTTAGAATCAAAACTCTTATATTGAGCTTATTTCAGTTTATTTTATATTAAAAATGCACGTTGCACCTATAAAAAAAAGAACCCCAATCTTTTCAGATTGGGGTTCAAAGAATCTGAAACAAGTTCAGATTAAAGAAAGGCAGCGACATACTCTCCCACAAATTGCAGTACCATCTGCGCAGGCGGGCTTAACTTCTCTGTTCGAGATGG
>CALPPS020000106.1 GCA_943325515.2 Flavobacterium psychrophilum | reverse complement strand
TTACGCTGTTTTTTCTTCTGTTGATTTTCCATTATTAATCATGCTTTTCACATGAGGTTTCATTATGCATGATGCACTGAATTCGGCGCCAGGTTCAACGGATAGTTTTCCGCAAACAACTTCCCCTTTTATGTGTGCTTTTGATTTTATATTAAGTATTTCTTGGACTTGTATTTTGCCATCAAATGTTCCCTCTATATCTGCATTTTTGCAAACAATATCACCTTTAACGCTTCCTGCGGGTCCGATTACAATTTTGCCTTTTGATTGAAAATTTCCAATCAAATGTCCATCCAAGCGAAAATCTGCAGGCGAAACAATATCTCCGTTGATAGTAGTTCCTTCTACAATTCTGTTTGTTTTACCTAGTAAATCTGTATATGATTTTGAACTTTTTTCAAACATATTTTTATCCTTTCTTACCTAATTTTTCGACTTGAATAGAAGTAGGCATGCCAAATTCCTTTTCCTTAGGTTGCATAGGTAGTTTACCCTCAACTGGATTATTTTCTTGATTATTTGGCTGTTGTTGTTCATTATTTTCATCAGGTTTTGGTTGTTGAGCAACTGGTGCTTTTTCAATTGTTCCATCCCAATTTGGCGGGGGTGGATTGTCTTCAAGATTTCCTGCTAAATAATCATCAATATTCTTTTTAATCTGAACTATAGTGTAATTCTCTGCTGAAATAATAATGGGTGTTTCAACAACTTTATAATCCTTATAATCTTTTAAAACTGAAGTGATTCCTTGAGCTAAATCTTTAGAATTTATTCCATGGATAACTACAAAATTATCGGTCATAGTATAAATATCTAGCGAAACCGAAAGTTTGCTTAAACCTCTATCTTTAATGAATTTATCAATCTTCACTCGTAGCGATTTCGTGTTTTTATCTTCAAAGTCTTTTGTAGCATAAAGAATTTTCCAATTTTTAGAATTGGCTCTAGAAAGTTTTAATGCTTCAAGTTTAGGCAAATCAACTGATAATAATTTTTCTGCCTTTTTACCTTCTTCACTATTTGGGTAATTGAGTGCAACAAAATTTAAAGCTTTGCTATATTCTAATAATCCACTTAGTTTTCCAACAATATTAGCTTTTAATAATTCAAATTTCGGTACAATCTCATCTCCTGTAAACCTGTCTATAGCTCTTTCAGTGTTTGATAATACTGTTTTAAATTCTCGGTTTTGATATTGTTTATAAATGTTTTCATAAACAACTTTTGGTGAATCGCTTGACTCTACTATATCTGTATTTGGATTTGTTAAAATCTGAGCATATCTAGAATCTGGGTATTCACTAATTATTCTAGCTTTCGTTTGCTCTGCCTTGGTTTTGTTTAAAATTTCATAAAGCTTGTACAAATTATACATTGATGGTAAAACCAATCTTTGTTCAGGATTATTTGCCAACAGTTTTTCAAATCTATCTATTCCTAATTGATATTCTTTGAATTTTTCTTTATAAATAACTCCTAATTGATAATAGGCAAAATTTCTTTCCTTACTCAAACTGTCAATAACGGTTTGGGAGGTTGGTAATTGTTTTATATAAAAATCTGGTGTAAATTTTTCATCTATTACAGTACTATCTTTAGAGTCTTTATCTGATTCCTTTTTATCATTATTGTCTTCTTCTTTTTCTGTGGTTTTCTTTGTCAATGAAGCTATACGCCAATTGTCTTGAAGCGTTCTTTTTCCCCAGTTTTTTATGAATTCTTTTTGACCAAAAGCTACTGTAGTAGGGTTATAAAAATAGAATGTGCTTTGTGTTCCATTTGCAGGCATGTTGCCTATATTTGATGGCTTACTGTTTTCTGATTTGCCAGACGGTTTATCACCAGAGTCAATATTGCCCTCGTTTCTGTTTTGATTTTCTTTAATTATTTCAGCTTTATCAGCTAATTTTTTTGAGGCTTCTTCCTCTTTTTTAAGTTTAGCAATATACTTTTCAAAGTATGCATTTTTGCCATTTAAATCCATATTATACAAAGAAATAATGCTGTCATTTTGATGAGCGATACCTTCGTATTTGATAACATCTTCCAGATTTTCTCTTTTCTTTTTAATCAAATTTAGCTCTCTCGTTCTTGGTTTTAAATTCACTAAAGTACTGTCATAATATTTGCCGGCCATAACAAATTTAGAGTCAATAAAATAAAGGTCTGCTAAGTTTCTATAATTTGATGCAACAAGATAGCTGTCTTGTGTTTTCTTTTTTAAGGAAAGATTATAATTCTTTTTAGCTGTGATAGAATTATTACTTTTTTCATAAAACAAAGCCAACTGATGATGTAAAACATCCAGATAAGGACGGTTTTCTCTATCGGCAATTAAATCAGTAAATTTTTTTAGAAATGCTATGGTATCTCCTTTTTCATAATCAAACTGGCTAGCTTGTCTGGCATGAGCATGAATAACATATTGTCTAGCCGATTTTCTATTCATATCTATCACAGATTGATAGGCGGTATAGGCACTATCTTTATAACCCATTTTTTCATAAAGCTGAGCCAATATATATCTGTATCTGGCTTTTTCTTCATTAGATTTTGTAAATTCTGTAGCTATTTTAATTTTAGCAACAGCGCTATCTTTTTCTTCAAGATTAAGGAAAGCTTGAGCTAGAGTCGCATTAGCATCAGCAAAAATTTGATCTTTGAATTTTATTTCTTTTAATAATTTATTGAGATTATTTACAGCCAAAGCGTCGTTTTCTAATCGCATATTGGTCTTTTCTCTCCAAATTTTTACTTGATATATTTTATCGCTCTTTGGATATTTATATAACACATAATTAAAAGCCTCTAGTGCGGGCACAAATCGTTGATCATAATACCTTGATTTTCCCAAAAGTAAATAAGATTCGTCCATCTGCGGGTTTTTTTCTGAGCCCTGAATATTCATGGAATGCTTTTGAATGGCTTTTGTGGCTTTAGTTTCAGCTCTTTCAAAGTTGGCGTTTTTATTTTCTCTTGGAAGTATTTTATCTTCGATAATCTGCATTCTTTCCACAGGAAGAATTTCCCAAAAATTATCTTTATTTTGTGAAACCACTTCTTGAATTCCTTTGTCTAAGGCAATTCCTCCATTGTATAAAATATTATATTTTGTGCTAAGAGCGTGAGAGTTTCTGGAAAGAAAAGAGTTTCTTTTGGTAGAACATGCTATCAAAAAAAGAAGTAATCCCGAAAATATAAAATATTTAATAGTATTGGCTTTCAAAGCGAAACGTTTTTATTATAACGTGAAAATGTTATAAATTGTATAACTGACTGGTAAAAGTACGTTTCTTTTTGATATAGCAAAAAATTACACTGCAAAAAATATCTCTAGCTCTTTTAATGTTTCTGGAGATGTTTGAATGTCTTTTACTATTTCTCCTTTGTTTAGCGCAACAATACGATTACAAACCTCAACAGTATGAACCAAATCATGGCTAGAAACTAAAACAGTAACTTCAGGATTATCAGCTAATTCTTTGATTATTTTTTTCAATCTATTTACAGTGGTTGGGTCCAAATTGGCAAACGGCTCGTCAAGAATTATAACTTCAGGATTTCCAATAAGTGCGGCAATAATACCTACTTTTTTCATATTCCCCTTAGATAAATCTCGCAAATACTTTTTGCTATTCAAGATTTCTCCGTTAAAAAATTCTTCATGTTTTGCTAATAAAGCATCAACATCGGCTTTGTTTTGTCCGCGCAATTCGCCAATGAAATAAAAATATTCCTCAGCAGTAAGATAGCCAATCAAAAAACTTTCATCGATAAACGCTGAAGTAAAGGGTTTCCATGCTTCGCTGGTGTTGACTTGAACTCCATTGTTTATTATATATCCTGAACTTGGCTGGATTAAATCCAATAATAAACTAAAAAAGGTGGTTTTTCCAGCACCATTGTTTCCTACTAACCCGAAACTTTGTCCTTTTGGAATTTCCAAGTTTGAAATGTTTAAAACGTTTACTCCTGCGATATATTTTTTGGTTAAATTTGTTACTTGTATCATTTTTTTGCGTTTATAAGGTTTTGAGGTTTATTTTTGAAAACTGAGACTGAAAACTGAACACTAATTTTTCTGTTTGTAAGCGGCTATTGTGGCGTATTTTTCGGTTTTGTAAATTTTTTCAATTTTAGTAAAAACCATATTTCTTAGTGCAAATCCCAAAACTCCAGCTAAAGCCACAAATAAAAATCCAATATTGGCAGAAAACAAATAATATCCTGCAGCATATAAACCCATTGGCACAAGTAATTTTGGTAAAGAAATCAACATGGTTTTCATGTTAAATGCTTGTTTATCGCCAAATGCTTTGTTAGCCATGGTTAAATCAATTGGCGTTTTTACATAGGCACCGCCAAGCATTACTAAATGAGAATTCACACCAATATTGTAAATAGCTCCAACTACAATCAACATATAAGTTTGCCAACCAAAATACAAGTAGAAAGAAGCTATAATGGTAGAAATTATAGTGCCAATAACCATCAACCACCATTTTGAAGTTAAATACTGTCGGTAACTGATGTTTTGACTCATCAATAGTTGATAATAGGCACTGTCCCAACTCGGGATGAATTGTCCAAAAGTGAATAAAAATCCTCCAGAAACAAAGATGCCAGCAAACACATGCATAGCAGGATTATTGTAGGCTTCAATCGAATTTGTAAAGAAAAGTAATCCATAGAAAAGGAAAAGGAAACTCATAAATACTGTGGTTCTGGAACGTTTGTTTCTTTTCAAGAGTTTGATGTCGTTTTTCAAAAACGTTCCTAACGTTCCAAATTGATTTAACCAAGTTAAATTCTCCGTTTTAGCTTCATCGCTTTTTTTAGCCAAACCAGTATCAAGATTTAACTCATTTTTGAAATAATTAAATGAAAAATAATAAGCAATAAAGGCTAATGCTATTGGAACCAAAAACAAATAATTTATGGTATAAAACCCATGGAAAAAAGGTTTAGTGAAATCTGTAATAGTAAAAAGTTTAAAATAATGAGCCAATGCTAAAGAAACTATTATGGCCAATAATGGATAAAAAATCAAGTCTTTATTATTAATCAAAACGTTGATATAATTATTAGCATAAATCATCGCCATAATGCCAAGATGCCAAAGAATGGCTTGATAACCATAGCCATGTGTCAAAAGCACAACGGTAAAAGGAATAAAGAAAAAAGCGTGAATAACATTAAAAAAAGAAATTCCAGTTTTGGCTAACGAATAATGAACAATAGTATTTCTTTTTATGGGTAATGTTAGCAAAGGTTTGATATTGGTAACCGGCATTTTTTGAAAAAACCATCGAATTACCAAATCGCCAACCAAATAATAAATCAAAAATCTATTGACTGTAGCTAACGGTTCTAGATGAAAATCTTCTTTCAAGAAAAAGAAAATTGCAACACCAGCACCTGTAAAAATGGCCATAAAATACAGAGCTGCTATAGCCATAAAGATTTTCACAATCAAAGTAGTGGCAAACGAAGCCGATCGAAAAAAGGATTTCCACTCTAATACAATAAAATGTTTGAACATAGTTTATGGTTTTG
>CALPPS020000105.1 GCA_943325515.2 Flavobacterium psychrophilum | reverse complement strand
TAAAAATATTACAACGATTTCGTAGAAAACATAAAAATAATACACATCAAAAAAAGACTTTATTTAATAGCAACAAAATGCTAGATTTACAAAAAATAACTGGCTTCATTTTTGATATTTAGTAAAAAAAATAAAACATGAAAATAATAGTAACGTTGCTCCTATTTCTTCCGGTATTCGGTTTTGCACAAGGTGGTCTTTTAGATAAAATAAAAAAAGATGTCCAAAAAGAAGTTCAAAAAGTTGTTCCTGTAGATTTAAATATTTTAAATGGTGCTTTAGAAAATGTTGATATAGCTGCTGGTTTGAAAGAAGCACTAAACAAAGGAATAGAAAAACAAGTAAGCAAATTAACCGCCACAGATGGCTTCTACAAAAACGATAGGGTAAAAATACTTTTACCAGAAGAACTACAAAAAATAGATAAAGCACTCCGAAAAGTTGGTATGAGTTCGTTAGCCAATAAAGGCTTATTAATGTTAAACCGTGCTGCCGAAGATGCAGTAAAAGAGTCAACTCCTATTTTTGTAGATGCAGTGAAGAACATGAGTTTCACCGATGCGAAAAATATCTTGATGGGCAACGAAAATGCGGCTACTTCTTATTTGCAAACTAATACTACTTCTCCTTTGTATGCCAAATTCAATCCAGTAATCAAAAATTCTTATACTAAAGTTGGTGCTGATAAAGTTTGGGCTGGCATTTTCAAAAAATACAATAGCTTACCCAGGGTAAAAAAAGTAAATCCTGATTTAACGGATTATACTACCAACAAAGCATTGGAAGGCGTTTTCAAAATGATCGCTATTGAAGAAAAAAACATTCGTAACGATATCAATGCTAGAACTTCTCCTTTATTATTAAAAGTTTTTGCAATACAGGATAAGAAATAGTCTAAATGATACCTTAAATTTTTAGAAATCAATAACATAAGTATAACAAAATCTTAACATATACTACTAAAAAGAGCATGTATATTTGCAGTGTAATAAATTTGGTTTTTTTATTATATTGGTTTAGGTTAGTTAAAAGAAAGAACTGTCAAGTCTATCAAGATTTGGCAGTTTTTTTATTTTTGAGCATTTAAGAAAGAAAGAACTTTATCATTGAAAGTATGGGGTTGCTCAACATTTACGACATGACCACAGTTCTCTATAACTATTAATTGTGACGATTTGTAGTGACTTTCGACTACATTCCTCACAGATGGTAAAAACATATAATCTTCTTCTCCCATAATATAAAGTGTTGGAATATTCATTTCTACTTGTCTAAATAGTTTTAAAATTGAATTAATCTCAGCTGTAAGTTTGAACCAGCGAATAAATTCTTTTTGATATAGTTTTTTTGCTTCGTTTATAAATAAAATTCGGGATTGTTTATGATTTTTATTGGGCATTATTACAAAGGCAAAAAACTTATACAAAACCAAATAAGGCAATACGTATTTAAACATATTTCCAAGTCTCATAAGGATTTGAGAACGAAAATTCATTTTTAGAATTGCACCACCAAGTATCATACTTTGTACTCGTTCTAAATGCATTTCGGCTAATTGACGAATAAGAATAGTACCCAATGAAATCCCAACAAAATGTGATTTTTCGATTTTTAAATAATCTAAAACTTCAATAATATCATCAGCTAATGCTGAGAAAGTATATTTTTGTTTAAAAGCATTTTTTATTTGTTGATTTGAATTTCCGTGACCACGCAAATCCAATAATAATACATTATATTCTTTTTGAAATTCTTTAATTTGCTTAAACCATATAGCAGAACTTCCACCAGCACCATGAACAAAAGTTACCCATTGCCTGCTTTTTGTGTTTGAATAAATGGTATAATTTATCACTAGTAAACCAATTGATTGAATGTAAATATAGTATTTACAATGGAAGAATAATTTAAAAACTAGTTTTTAGTGTAACAATTTAAAATAGTTAAACGCTTTTACCAGTCTGCTACCATACCAAGAAAATATTTCGCCATCTACAAAAATGGTTTTAGCATGATGCGTAAATCTTCCTAACTCAAAAGCATGTTCATCTTTAAAAGGAAAAGGTTCAGAAGAGAGTAAAACCAAATCAGGATCGCCTTGAATTCGCATTTTTTGAATAATCACCTGAGGATAGCGTTCTTCCCTATTAGCGTATATGTTTTCAAAATTATTAAGTTTCAACATTTCGTTGATAAAAGTATTATTTCCTGCTACCAAATAAGGATTAGCCCAAATGAAATAAGCTACTTTTTGGATAGGTTTGTCTTTGATGAATTGCTGAAAATCACGATAACCAAAATCGATTTTATCCATCCATTTCTGAGCTTCTGTTCTTTTATTAAAAAGTTGTCCGAAGCCTTCTATCATTTTTAAATTATCATCAAAATTGATAATATCAGTTACCCAAACTGGACAAATTTTGGAAAGTTCCTCTACGATTTCTTTGGTGTTTTCTTCTTTATTGGCAATGATAATATCTGGTTCCAACAATCTGATTTTTTCGAAATGTACTTTTTTTGTTCCGCCAATAATCGTTTTTGTAGATTTAAAATGGAAAGGATGGACACAAAATTTTGTTATCCCTACGATACTTTCCTCTAAACCCAAATCATAAAGTAGCTCTGTTTGAGAGGGAACGAGAGAAACTATTCTTTTTGGGGTTGTTTCAAAAGTGTGTTGAGTTCCGAGTTGGTCTATTAATGTCTTCAAAACGGATTACAACAAATCGTTTTGCTTCATAATTATTTCCATTTCCTTTTGCATTTTCAAAGCTTCTTCCCTAGCCTTTTCCGCAAAATCTTCTCCAGCAGAAGCATAAATAATTCCTCTAGAAGAATTAATGAGTAAACCAATGTTCGCATTCATACCATAAGAACAAACGTCATATAAACTGCCTCCTTGTGCACCAACACCCGGAACCAATAGAAAACTGTCGGGAACTATTTTCCTGATTTCTGTAAAATATTCAGCTTTGGTAGCACCTACAACGTACATTAAATTTTGATTGTTTTTCCAACCTATAGAAGTTTTGATTACAGTTTTATAAAGTTCTTGACCTTCTAGATTTTTTGTTTGAAAATCAAAAGCGCCTTCATTGGATGTTAATGCTAAAAGTATGGTGTGTTTATTTTCAAAAGCTAAAAAAGGTTCTACACTATCCTTCCCCATATAGGGAGCAACGGTAACACTATCAAAATTTAAATCCTCAAGAAAAGCTTTGGCATACATCGTTGAAGTATTACCAATATCGCCACGTTTAGCATCCGCAATTGTAAATATATCAGGATAGTTTGTATTGATATAATTGATGGTTTTTTCTAAAGATTGCCAACCTTTCAAACCATAGGCTTCATAGAAAGCTGTATTGGGTTTGTAGGAAACACATAAATCATGAGTAGCCTCAATTATAGCTTTGTTAAATTCAAAAATGGGATCTTCAAGTTTCAGCAAATGCTGGGGAATTTTAGTCAAATCCACATCTAAACCAATACAAAGAAAGGATTTTTTGGTTTTGATTTGTTGAACGAGTTGTTGTGTTGTCATTGTGGTTGTTTAAACGCAAAGTTCGCAAAGTTTTTCGCAAAGTTCGCTAAATGTTAAAAAAAATGCCATACTAAATTTTAGCATGACATCTTTTCACTTTGTTTTTTTCACTTTGTTCTTTGATTAAAAAACTTCGCTTTCTTTTAATTTTTCCATATTGTTCACCAACTGAAGTTCGTCAACAAATTTTTGGATTTTTCCATTCATCACACCATCCATATCAAAAACGTCTAAACCTATACGGTGATCAGTTACACGACCTTGGGCATAGTTATAGGTGCGGATTTTTGCAGAACGGTCTCCAGAACTTACTTGAGAAGTACGTTTGGTGGCATCTTCGGCCTGTTTTTTGGCTAATTCTTGTTCGTATAAACGAGAACGCAACACATCCAATGCTTTGTCTTTATTTTTATGTTGTGATTTTTGATCTTGACATTGTGCCACCAACCCAGTTGGAATATGTGTTAAACGAACTGCTGATTTTGTGGTATTCACAGATTGTCCACCAGGACCAGAAGAACAAAAGAAATCTACACGCACATCATTCATATCGATTTGAACATCAAACTCTTCCGCTTCAGGCAATACCATTACGGTTGCAGCCGAAGTATGAACTCTTCCTTGAGTTTCAGTTTGTGGTACACGTTGCACACGATGGACACCAGCTTCAAACTTTAAAGTTCCGTATACGTCTTCACCAGTTACCTCAAGAATAACCTCTTTAAATCCGCCAGAAGTACCTTCATTCATATCGACAACCGAAGTTCTCCAGCCACGACTTTCACAATACTTAGTATACATACGAAATAAATCTCCAGCAAAAATGGAAGCTTCATCACCACCAGTTCCAGCACGGATTTCAACCATTACATTTTTAGCATCTTCTGGATCTTTTGGTATCAACATGAATTTGATTTCTTCTTCTAACTCTGGCAAGCGTTCTTTAGCTTCATCCAATTGCATTTTTGCCATTTCTACCATTTCAGCATCTGAACCATCTGCTAAAATTTCATTGGCTTCATGTATATTGGCATCAAGAGTAACATATTCATCGCGTTTTTCCATTAACGCTTTCATGCTTTTATATTCTTGATTTAACTGTACATAACGTTTTTGGTCAGCTATAATATCAGGCTGAATAATCAAGTCTGATATCTCGTCAAAACGTTGTTTTACATATTGTAATCTTTCTAACATACTGTTTTTATTTTCGTGTGCAAAAATACAATTTTTTGTTTCAAGTTAAAGTTAAAGGTTTCAAGTTTTTTTCTTAGTATTGTAACACTTAAAATGACATCATGAAAAATGTAATAGTTATAATAGTTTGTATTTTATCTCTTTCCTGTCAGCCTACCTCAGATAAAAAATTTGAAGAACTAGAAAAAATGAATTGGCTAGTTGGTCAATGGGAAAATAAAATGCCCGAAGGTATTCTCACTGAAACTTGGACTAAAAAAAATGACAGTACTTTCTCTGGTACTACATATTTTATTATTAACAAAAATGATACAGTTCATTCAGAAACTATAATTCTTACTCAATTAAAAGACGAATTAATTTATAGCCCAACAGTTAAAGGGCAAAACGATGATAAATCTGTTGACTTTATACTGACTTCTAATATCGAAAATAGTTTTGTTTTTGAAAATCCAAAACATGATTATCCAAAGAAAATAGTTTATAAAAAGGTGGATGAAAATTCATTAGTTGCCACTATTTCTGGAATTGAGCAAGGAAAACAAAGCACTGAAAGTTATCCGATGAAGAAGAAATAAAAAACCTCGTCTATTACTAAACGAAGTTTCTATTTTCTATGTTCTATTATCTTTCCTCTAGCCTCTTTCTTCTACTTCTTCAAAGGAATATTCGCTAATATCTCCAAGAAAAACTTCCAAAACTTCTGAGACGATTTGATTGAAGCTCTTTCATCTGGGCTATGCGCACCATGAATTGTTGGCCCAAAAGAAATCATATCCATGTCAGGATAATTAGTTCCTAAAATTCCACACTCTAATC
>CALPPS020000104.1 GCA_943325515.2 Flavobacterium psychrophilum | reverse complement strand
TCTTTGTCCGAAGTGATTAGGATATAGTTTTCATCAAAACATTTTTGAAGTATCTGCTCATCAGAAGCCCCACGAAATTCCTCAAAAACACAAAAAACAATATGATTTTCTGATTTTAAATAGGATGAAACGGTTGTGCCGACACATTCATCAACTAAAAACCTCATTTAAGAAGCTATTTTATCAAGGTCGAAAGTAGTTGTTTTTTCTAATAAATTTTCAGCATATTGCAAACAAGCTAATATGTGTGCTTTTTCTAAGCCTTTGTATTCTACTAAAATTTCATCGATGCTAATGTCTTGAGAAAGCAAAGAAATGATATGTTCAACGGTAATTCTTGTTCCTTTTATGACAGGCTTACCCAACATTATTTTTTGGTTGATTTCTATAAGTTCCATGATGCTAAAATTTAAAAAACAAATTTACATATTTTATTCTTTACATTTTAAATTATTTCCTTGAAAAAAGAATTTAGATTTTTATTAAGTATTGATTATCATGTATATAGTGCGAGAGCTATCATGAAGTCGCCTTTTTATAAAAATGAATCAATCGTTAAACTGGCTACAATAAAAAAATATATAAATGCAAAAAATCGCCAATTGGTGGTTTAATTATCTTTATAAATGTTATGAAGTCGGTAGTCTTAGCAGAGCTTGGGGTGTAATTTTTTAATATTTTTTAAAATAATTTCCCTCAAAAATACCTCAAAACAAAATTGCTATTAAAAGCAAATAAAGGCAAATAGAACAAATAGTTGTTATTTGGGTAATTGTCACTATTTTCGTGCTATGCCAAGATTACTTCAAGAACCCAAAGAAGAGCATTTAGCTTATTTGAAAGAACTTATTATTAATACGTTTTCTAAACCTATTGTTACAACTAATGATTGCAAATTATTGGAAGAGGCTATTCTAGCTGCAATTAATCAACGCTTGTCAGTAGATACTATCGCTAGACTTTTCAGTATTAAAAAAAGTGATTCTTCTCCTTCTATTTTTACTTTAAATGTTTTTTCAAGCTATATTGGTTATCCTAGCTGGGAAGGGTTAATAAAAAGTTATGCTGAGCAAAACATATTACATCAAAAAGCCATTTTGTTTGAAGTCATTCAAAACACCATTTCAATAGAGGATCTATTTAATAAACTCAACGCGAGTTCAAAATCTGCTCTTTTATTTGAAACCATAAACCAAATCATACTTTGCAAAGCACATCAAAAAGACGAAGTTTTCTTTAAAAGATTATTTGAATTACAAGTTGTTTTTGAGTTTTCAGAATCCTATAAATACGCCATTTATCATACAATTCATTTGTTAGGTAGTTTATGCGAACAACATGATTGGCTTGCTGAAATTGCCATTGGCCATTATCATCATTTGCCTTTTGCAGAAAATTATTTCCTAGAATGGTTGGTGGTTCCCGAGCAACACTATTATTTACCGCTTTTAGAAAATAGTTATAAAAACAATCCATCCATCGCAACTTTTTATCATTTAATTCATTGTAATTATTTTGCCGATAACCATCAATGGGAATTGTTTTTGGAGCATTACAATAAAATAACCGAGTCGCCAAGTCATAATATGCTTGCCATGCGCTGGTTGGGGGTGCAACTTTATTATGACAAACATTTTGAAAATAGTTTGCATCACGATAAATTAGTTGACAAAATACTAAAACATGCTTCAACCAATGATAATGATTCAGGACACCGAGTGAGCAGTATTTTCATCATTAGTACTTATTTGTATGCCGTTGAGGCTTTTGAAACCATTATTGCGCTTGTTGAACAAAATGCATCAAAACATACGGCAATATTAGGTTATTGGGCAGAGTTGAATTTCAATCAATTGAAAGTATATTATGCTTTTGCATTGGTTAAAAAGGAGAGAAAAGAAGAAGCTATTTTGGTATTCAAGCAGATTAAACCTGACCGATTTGATTTAAATTTTAAAACCCGAATGATTGCTATATATAGTAGTTTGATTCAAAATTTAAATTGAAGTAACCCTTTGGATATAATTGATTGAAAAAATGATTCGATTGTTTTTTTAAGTGATACTGAAAAAGAAGAAAATAATTTTAGTCAAATTTTGCTTGTTCTCCTTACCATTTTTCTCATAAAAAAGGATAATTAACTTATGCCTTTTTTGGTTTTCTTACTGATTTTGTATACCAAATTCAAAAAAACTCCAAATAGGAATGTGGTCTGATATTTTTCGGGCTTCTTTATTGGTCACAAATTGATTGTAAAAAGGTACAATTCCGGCTTGTTTTAGTTTTGTTTTCCCCGAATTATAGAACATATTATCATATTCAGAAGCCAGACACTCTTGATGGATGCATTTTTGTTTCAAACTTGTTTTTTGATTACTTAGACTGTTTTTATATCCCATTTTTTTCAACGGAGTAAATACAGTATTACTTTGCGGACAATTGAAATCACCCATAAATATTAGATTCAACGTAGGGTATAAAGCAGGTAATAATTTGAAATATTTAATTTCACTTTCAGGGTTCTTCTTTTTAGGAACGGCATGAAAAGAAGCTAGAGTAAATAAATTCCCTTTATATTCGAAGGTACTCATATAGGGTTCTCTATCAATCTCTTTTTGAAAGTTTTGTTCGAGCCAAGATTTCCCTATTTTTTTTACTTTCGAGGGTTTCCAAACATAGGCATAGCGTTCTTTACTCGAAGGATTGTCGCTTGTGGTGGGGTCGCTCACCGCATAATCCCATTGCGCACCTTTGTTGTTCAGTATGTTGACCAAACGTGCAACGGCTTGTGCACCGCCATTTCCCGCCACTACTTCTTGAATAGTTATAATGTCGTATTTGTTAAGCGTTGCAGCAATAAATGCTAATTCACTATCCGACTTTGATTTGCCAAAATTCATTATATTCCAACTGCAAACCGAAACTTGCGCATTAGAAAGTAGGGTTACAAACAGAAATAATAAAATGAAAAGGGTTTGTTTATTAGCAGGCATCGTTATTTTTTTTGGCTAAAATAATAAAAAAGCCCAACTACTAACTTGAGTTGGGCCTTTCATCACAATAAAAATTCTATTAATTATTGTAGTATGATTTTTTTAATATTGACTACTTCGTTTTGAGCATTAAGAATTTTTACAAAATACATACCTTGACCCGTCCAAGTGTTTAATGGTACCACGTATTGTTGAGTGTTCATGGGTTGATTAAAAACCTCTTGACCCAGCATGTTTGTGATTTTGATATTCCAACCTACCACATTTGCTAGATTGCCACAATCAATAGTTATTTGGTCATTAGCTGGGTTAGGATAAATACTTACAGAACTTGTATAGGTAACTGGATTTGTGCTTAAAGCTCCTGTGTTGATTACCATTGTTAAGCATTCGTTGGTGTTTGCTGAATTGAATATATTAGTAATTTCTGTTTGAGTTAGGACACGGTTGTAGATTGATAAGTCGTCGAGTTCTCCTGAATACCAAAGCGGAAAACCTTGCCAACCTCTTCCTAATAGCAAATCACTTCCCGCGCATGCATTCATTGATGGTAATATCGTAATTTCAGAACCAACTAATGCTCCA
The DNA here is from genome assembly GCA_943325515.2 of Flavobacterium psychrophilum. Lineage (GTDB taxonomy): Bacteria > Bacteroidota > Bacteroidia > Flavobacteriales > Flavobacteriaceae > Flavobacterium > Flavobacterium psychrophilum_R. Next base: position 2,037 of record CALPPS020000104.1, on the reverse strand, counting down.
TCGATATAAATTTTCATTATACCAACATCATAAACTGCTGTTAATTGATGCCATAACATACCTGATAAATCTATTCCAGGAGTATGCGTAGCAATAGAATTTTGAAAACTACAACCACCATAAACCCCTATAATTCTTGGACCAGGCCCTAAAATCTGTGCATAATCATTAATTTCAAAGCCATAATTACCGTCACTGGCATCATTTATGTTTTGTTTCATTAATAATGCCATTTTGTCCATACTATTATATCTCACCCAACAATTGATTGTTCCATTTTGTAATCTCAAAGAAGGAGCATCTAGAATATGGATATAATTATTAATCCCATCAAAACTATAAGCGCTATTAGAATTTCCATTTCTGTCTGCAGTTAATGTTGCACCATTAACAACTCCATTATTCCCGTTTCCGCTTTCATCGTTGGCATTACCGTTAAAAGGCCAATAACCTACTAATCCGTTGGTAGGAACATAAGAAGGAACTTGAGCGTTGATTGTATTTGTTACAATTAATAATAAGAAGATAATTTTTTTCATAATTTTATTATTTTTTAAGATTCACAATATTACTCCATTCCCAAACCAAAATAAATTGCAAGTTATTGCAACTTTACTTTCAAAAAGGATTCCACTTATATTTGCGCTGCCATAAAATAAAACATGAACCAACCAAATCCTTATCTAATTACGCTTTGCAACCAACTAGAATCCCAATTGGGATTTAAAATAAAGAACATTGCCAATGCTGAAAAGTGTTCGGAAGTATTGACTTTAGAAAAGTTATTTATTTCACCGCATACTATTGCGAGGATGTATGGCGTGGTAAAACCTTTTAGAACGCCGTATAAAGATACTTTGAATCTAATTACAAGGTATTTGAATTATATCGATTGGGAAGATTTTTGTAACAATCAAACGAATGTTCCTTTTGACCCCAATTATTTTTTAACAGAGGCCTCTGACGGTTTTTCTTTAGCGGTATTGCAGTTGGCTTTGGCCAATGAAGATTTTAAAGCCTTGCACCTTGTATTAGAAAAAGCAAAAGAAAATGAAAATGAAGCTGTTTTGTTTACGACAGCGGAGTTAATTGGTGCTTATATTCGAAAAAGCACACAGCAAAAAGAATTACTTCAATTGTTAGCAAATATAAGTGTTGGGCATCTCTTTTTTTACGAATGTTATGTTGATGAAAACAATGACAACAACTATTTTTCAGAGGCATTAGTGAATTACTATTTACCCAATGTTACTAACGATTACAAGAAATTATATGTGTTTTGTTTTGTCATCAGCCAAACGGCTCACAAAGAACATAAATCTTCTCCTTTAATTCAAGAATTTCAAAAACTAACCACACAATTAGATAAAAACAAGTGCCATTTTCATGAACTTTCTAGATGGATGGAATGTCAAATACTAATAGACGGTTATAATGGAATCCTCAATGATACTTGGCAACTTCATTTAGCTGAATTACTAGTTTTGTCAACTAGTTTGGGGCTTAATGAAAAAGCATGGTTGCTTTATAGGTCACTGAAGGCACTAATTCTTTTTGGCTTCAAGGAAGAATTGTTCCTTCATAAAGAATTAAACAATCATATTGATGACATAATCAAGCAACAAAAGAAAGAGTTCCACAGCATTGCTTTGTATGTGCTGCAGTTGTATTGGATTTGCAAATCGCTTTATTTCAATAATAAATCGGTGTATAACCCATTTAGAATCCATAACATTTTATTTCAAAATGAAAGCAATGAAAAAACAGCTATCGAATTTGCTGTTGCCTCACTTTTTGCTTCGGGAGAAAATAAAAATATTATTACCAGTAATCTAAAAAGTTTTTGTGAAAACAAAGGTGTGAATTGGGTTATGAAAATGGTGGGTTAATCTTTCCCAACTCCAAATCATAATTGGTATTCGCTTTCTGAATGAGTTTATCCAAAATAAGTTTCTAGATATAGTTCATCAAATAATATAAATTTAGCTGAAGCAACATGTTTTAGATATTCTTCCTTAAACAGTTGCTTTTCTTTAT
>CALPPS020000103.1 GCA_943325515.2 Flavobacterium psychrophilum | reverse complement strand
TTGGCCATTGCCATTCCTAAACCATGAGTACTACCAGTAACTAAAGCTATTTTTCCTTTAATATCAAATAATGAATTTCCCATTTTATCTTAAATCGGTTATTTTGCAAACATCCATATCTCCGTAATCTAGATTTTCTCCTGCCATTCCCCAAATAAAAGTATAATTTGAAGTTCCTGCTCCTGAATGAATTGACCAAGGTGGAGAAATTACCGCTTGGTGATTGTTCATCCATATATGTCGTGTTTCTTGAGGTTGCCCCATAAAATGACAAACTGCTTGGTTTTCTGGAATATCTAAATAGAAATACACTTCCATTCTTCTGTCGTGAACATGTGCTGGCATTGTGTTCCAAACACTTCCTGTTTTTAATTCTGTCATTCCCATTTGCAATTGGCAAGTAGCTACAATTCCGCCTATAATCATTTGGTTTACCGTTCTATGATTAGCAGTTTCTATTGAACCTAATTGCAGTTTATTTGCTTCAGCAAGTCCTACTTTTTTATTGGGATAATTGGTATGTGCGGGAGCCGAATTCAAATAAAATTTAGCTGGATTTGAAATGTCATCACTTTTGAAAACTACTTCTTTAGTACCACTTCCAATATATAAGGCATCTTTGAAACCCAATTCATAAACTACTCCATCGGCAATAACAGAGCCACTTCCACCAACATTGATGATCCCTAATTCTCTTCTTTCAAGAAAATAACTAGATTTTAGAGGGTCTATAGTTTCTAAAGTTAATGGCTCTAAAGGCACTGCAGAACCCGCAATATATCTGTCGTAATGAGAATAGGTAAGGTTTACTTTTCCTAATTGCATTAAATTGTCAATTAGAAATTCGGCTCTTAATTGAGCTGTATTATATTCTTTTACGGCTTGCGGACTTGAAGCATATCTTGTTTCGTAGGATGCGGACATTTTGTATTATTTTTTTATTTGTAGATAAATTTAAAAAATGCTGATATAAAAATTGATAAATAATGATTAAAAAAAAAACAGTGATTATTAATTAATCACTGTTTAATAAATTAATTGTAACTTGGATTTTGGAGAATACCTAAAGATGGATTTGTATCAATTTCATATTGCGGAATGGGCAATAAGAAACGGTTCTCGTTAGCATTTGATTGAAGCTGAGCCAAAGTAATAGGCAATACACTGAAAGTCCCATATAATTTTGTGTACATATTTGTAAAGTGTTTTTTCATTACATATTCAGCACCTTGTACTTTCAAATTTGGGAATGTATCAGTTGGAGCTGATAATGAAGTTGTGGTAGTTGTGAATCTAAGAATGTCAAACCAACGTTGGTTTTCAAAAGCAAATTCCCATCTTCTTTCTTGAGCCAATGCTTTTTCAAAAAGTGCTGTTGTATTAATTGTAGATGTGGTTAGTGCAGTTAAACCAGCCCTAACGCGAACTTGATTAATTAAAGCCAAACTTGCAGATGTATTCCCATCAGCTTCTGCTTTCATTAACAGAACATCTGCATAACGAATTACTGGCCAGTCATTTTCTGCATCGTTTGCAAGAGCAGTAGGTGAAATGTATTTTTTTACGTAATATGTACTTGTCCCATATAAACCAATATTCACATTTTTTCTAGTTGTAGATGGATCTATATAACTAGTATAAGATGAAGATGTTTTTGTTAATTCTAAGGTTGGGTTGTTAGATGAATTACCATCACCATTGATAACCGCATTGCCACTATTTGTAGGGGCAAATAAGTTGGATAATGGATTCCCCATTCCCAAACCACCCGATTTAAATCTAATAGCAAATAAAATTTCAGAATTCATTTCATTATTAATAGAAAAAACACTTTCATAGGTAGATTGTAAACTATACCCTCCACCACTAATAATACTGGCAAGCAATGTTGAGGCTTCGAGTTGTCTTCCTCGAGTTAAATAAACTTTGGCTAATAATGCTTTTGCTGCCCAAACATTAGCATGACCAAGATCAGCGGAATTAGCATTATATGCTGCAGTATTACCATTAGCAATAGTATTTAATAAATCGGCTTCAATTAATTTATATATATCATTTTCAGAGGAGCGGTTAATTGTTTTAGCTTGCTCAGGACTAATTGGTTCATCTACTAAAAATACGCCACCATACAAACGCACTAAATTAAAATAATGATAGGCTCTTATGAAAGAAGCTTCGGCAGCTATGCTTTTACATTGAATGTCAGTAGCGTCAATAGTTACAGGAGCATATTCAATAGCAACAGTTGCAGAATTATAGTTTGCACCACATGCATTTAAAACGGTATTGGTATTTTTAATGTTATTATAGGTTTTTAACCAATAATTATAAATTCCTGTTTGAGTGGTTGCAGGATAAAATTGATCAATATAAGCTAAATCCATTTTTGGAGTTGACGTACTTGTTGCGCCATCCATACAAGTGTTATCACTTCGCATTTCTGTGAGCGACCATTCTTCAGTCAAAGGGCTTTGCATTCCTTTATAACAAGCTGTTAAACCAGACTTTAATTCTGTATAATTACTATAATAATTTTCTGCAATAATATTTGATTCAGAATTCAAATCGATAACATCTGAACAACTAGCATACAATGCTAGAAATAATACACTTAAATATTTTATTGAATTTTTCATTGTAACTACTTTTAAAATTAAAAATTAATATCTATTCCAAAAACAATTGTTTTGGCAATTGGAAATGCTCCTCTTTGATATCCGGCAACTAAAGCAGAACTATATGGCCCTGAAGTAGAGCGACCCTCTGAATTAATTCCTCTATACCCGCTGGCTGAACGGAAATATACGTTTTGAGCTGAAGAATACAAACGTAAAGAACTTAACCCTATTTTCTTTGCTAAAGAAACTGGTAATGTATAACCTAAATTAACTTCTCTAAGCGCAAAATAAGAAGCATCTTCTACAACATAATCTGTTAGCATCCAGTTAAAACCAATTTCTTCATAAGGCGTTTTTCCGTCACCAGGATTAGCAGGGCTAATCCAACGATTTGAATTGTAATTTACATTTCTTGATTTAGTTTCGCCATAGTTTGGGTCTCCATTAATTAATTCTCCCCCTTGAACACCTTGCCATGTAAAGCTAAAATCAAATGCTTTAAAGGTAAAATTATTGGTAAAACCCCATGTGAAATCTGGATAGGGATCTCCAATTATTGTTCTGTCGTTTGTATCTATTCTTCCATTACCATCCACATCAACAAGTCTTAGTCCACCCGGCTTGTCCCAAGATGGTAAATCGGATGTTAATCCAGAGGCATCAATTTGTTCTTGAGAAATCCAAATTCCATCTGTTTTGTATCCGAAAAATTGAACTAAAGGACCTCCAACTACGCTTTTGTAAATTTCATTTCTTTCACCGTAATTAAGTAAGTAAGCTTCATTGCCTAACTCTTTAATTTCATTTTCTGTATGTGATAAATTAGAAGTAGTTGACCATTTAAAGTTATTGGATTTTAAAATTGTAGCCGCTAATTCAAATTCATATCCTTTATTATAAAGGCTTCCGATATTATTCCATGAAAGTGGCACGCCTGAAAAAGCCATTGTTGCTTGTTGCAAAAGTAATTTGTCTGTTACAGAATTATAGACATCTACTGACAAACTAATTCTGTTATTCAATAGTGCTAGATCAAGACCAAAATTAGTTTGATAGGTACGTTCCCATGTAATGTCTTCATTAGCATTTATATTAGGATTTCCAACTTGACCACCAGTTTGAGTTCCTGTTCCAGGTCCAAATGAATAATTTGCGGATGATAATAAATTTTGATAACCATAATTCAAAATTCTATTATTTCCAGAAACACCATAACTAGCTCTAAAACCTAATTTATTAAGCCAATCTACTTTGTTTAAGAACGATTCTTTATTGACAATCCATCCGACAGAAGCAGCTGGGAAATCCCCCCATTTTCTTCCTGGCCCAAAATAGGAACTACCATCAGTACGATAACTCACAGAGAGAAGGTATTTGCTTTTATATGCATAGTTTATCCTACCTAAATAAGACAACAACCCCACTTGATTTTTAGATCCAAAAGTGCCTGATTTATCAATAAATAGAGCATTGTTTAATGTAGTAATATTGTCACTTGGATAATCTAATCCTGTAGTTTGAGTATTAGTACTCTTGGTTTGTTGTGCCGTAAATCCTGCTAAAAATTCTAAGGAATTATTTTCAAATTCTTTTTTATAATTCAAAGTATTTTCAGTTAACAAATCAAGATATGAATTATCATAGTATATACCTTTGTTTACAATTCCATCTCCATCTGCATTTCTATCTGACCAATCTAACTTGGTATCATATTTCATATAAAGCGTGTTCATTGTTTTGAAATCTAAACCTGAAAGTAAATTTACATTTAATGTAGCTCCACTTTGCAATCCATACGATTTTGCATTAATATCATGACTCAATAAAGAGGCCATTGGATTATTTTGAGCCGAATTGGAAGGAGAGCCAATTGCAGAAGTATATAGAGTAGGGGGAGTATATGGATTTACACCACCATTAAGCAAATAATAAGCGTCTGAATAAGGAGATAGAGAATCATTTTGATACGGCGAGTAATAAGAATCGTTCGGATAGGACCAATTAGATGAACCATTTGGAAATAATAGTGGAGTTCCGTCTGGGTAGGTTGCATTATAAGTTAATCCAATAAAATGTCTGGGATGTGCATAATCACCTGATTGAATTCCTGCCCATTGAGGATTTTGATTAACAAAAGCAGCAGTGAGAGCATTATGTGTGGCTGGAAGCCATGATGGATAACGCCAAAAATTTGTCAAGTTTTCAGAAGGCGATTCTTTTGTAGTATAAGAGGGGTTGATATTCACAGATAATTTAACCTTTTTACTCAAATCGATATCAAATTTAGTTCTGAAATTGAATTTTTGGAAATTAGACTTCAACATTATCCCTTCATCACCTTGATAACCTCCTGAAACATAATATTTTAAACTTTTTGTTCCTCCAGTCGCGCTAAATTGAATGTTTTTGAATTCAGCAGTACGTAAAACTTCATCTTGATAATCATATCCTTTGCCACCAAGCATTGTTTGCTCTACGATGTATGCAGCAAGCAAGTTATTTACTTTTGTAGTACTACCTTGATAAAAAATATTTAAAGCATTCGGAGAAGGGTTCGGATTGTCATTTACAATGTAAGGTTGGTTACTTGCGTTTAGCAAAGGCACACCAGCTTCATATCTAATACTATTATCAGTTTCCCTTATAGCCTGTTCTCTGTAAAGCAACTCCGTATATTCAGTAGTTGACATAAGATCATATTTTTGATATGCACTTTTAAATCCAGTACTGTATTTAAAAGAGTATTTTACTTTATCTGCTTTTCCGCTTTTGGTGGTAATTAATATAACTCCACTTGCTCCACGAGAACCATAAATTGCTGCAGAAGCGGCATCTTTTAGCACCTCAACAGAAGCTACATCTGCCATATTCAAAGAGCCAAGTCCATCTGGAATAGGTTGTCCGTCAACAACAACTAAAGGATTTGCTCCTGCATTAATGGAGCTAATTCCACGAACCGTAATTTGAGCATCAGCACCCGCTTCAGAAGAAATATTCTGAACTTGAACCCCAGCAATTTTTCCTTGCAAAGCTTGGTCAAGTCTTGAAACGGCTATTTCATCTAATTTTTCATTTTTGTATTTGGAAATAGCACCCG
>CALPPS020000102.1 GCA_943325515.2 Flavobacterium psychrophilum | reverse complement strand
TAAACCACCATTTTTGATTACATCTGAAATATAAATTTTTCCGGCTATATTATTATTTCCGCTAATTCTGTTAAAGCCATCTAATAATGATTCTCCCAGACGATATCTTGCAATTAGGGTAGAAGATGAAATCCAATTTTTATCATAAGTTGGGTCTTGATAATACGCAAGATGACCAGCAACATTATCGGGACCAAATAAAGGCATGTTACTTCCTAAAAAATAGGTGTCATGAACAAAATTTTTGTAAAAAGTATTGTAAAAGTAGGTTGCATTTGTTGTTGGATCTGGTATTGTTGCTTGTAAATAGGTACAAATTTCTGAGATTTGCTGCAAAGGAGATTTAATTATTGCTCCAATAGTTTCATCAATCGCGCTAGAATCGTCCAAGTCATAAAAATGCTGACTTTCTAATAACCTTCTCAAAACAGGTAGTATCTCATAACCATTAGTATATAAATCTTGGGCAAGAGGTGTTATAATATCTGTTTCTACTTCTTGAGTTATTTTTCCCTTCACAAAATAGATATACATTTTTCTGCAGATATTCTTTGCGGTAGCCATTTGATTAAAAACCATTTCCACAAAAGTATCCAATTCAATATCCATAGAATTTGCGTCAGCCGCACCGTTTATTGAAGTATTAGAAAATGCAGCGCTAAAAACTTTTGTTCCTGTATTATGTTGACCGATAATATTATATCCTTTTGGTATTCCTGTTGTTGCATCAATAATTGTTCTGTCAGCTTTTCGTTGAAATCCTGTTAAAACTTTTGCGGCCTGTACAATGTCGGCTTCGGTATAGTTGGTATAATTTCCAGGAGCAATTTGTTCTCCTTTTCCAATTGTAAATAACTCTAAAAATTCACGCGCATAGTTCTCATTTGGCGAATTAGCGTTGTTTTCGTTGTTATTTAAATACAAAAGCATTGAATTACAAAGCGTCATTTTTTTTGCTAAAGTTTTGTAATTTCCATAGGAATAAAATGATAGCAAACGGATATAATCATAAAAATCAGTTGAAGTGCCAGAAGAATTTCCTTTTTCAACAGTAAATCTTGTTGAAAGAAAATGAGTAAGCTTGTATTTTAGAGTAGCATCATTTATCGCATTATACCACCACCAGGCACTAACATATGTTGCTTTTCGTTGTTGACCATTAAATGAAGAAGATAAAACATTTGATTCTGTCCAATAACCATCTGCACCACCATTTGTTATAGGATCATTTGGCAAATCCAGTATTAATGGGTTGTTTATTGTCAATAAATCTAGGGCTTGTTGAGGTGTTAATGCAGAAAATTGACTGATTAAAGTTTTAGTATATTTAAAAGTAGCTCGTCTCAATAAATGTTTTGCATTTTTGTTTCCAAGAACAGCCGTATTTTGATTTAGCGATGCCATATATAAATATAATTTTTAATACCCGATGACTTTCAAAGCAGTATAGAACAAATGTAATTATCTTTTTATAAAAAAGTCTAAATACTTGGCACTAAATAGTTATTACTTCTTTAAATTTGCACCTTATTTTAAATAACACTATGATACACCTTCACGATAAAACTTTTGAGCCCTTTATTTCTTCTGATGAAATAGACTTTGCAATCGCAAATATGGCTAAACAAATGGATGATGACTTTTTTGACGATGTGCCGGTTTTTATTGGGGTTTTGAACGGTGCTTTTATGGTTCTTAGCGATTTAATGAAGAAGTATAGGGGCATGTGTGAAGTAAGTTTTGTAAAAATGGCTTCCTATGAAGGGACTCAATCTACAAATGAAGTAAAACAATTAATTGGGCTAAATCAAGATTTAGAGGGAAGAACAGTCATTATTGTTGAAGATATAGTGGATACTGGAAATACAGTAGAAATATTAAAAGACCTATTTAAAGAAAAAAAAGTGAAACATTTAAAAATTGCCACACTTTTTTTCAAACCTGAAGCTTATAAAAAAGATATTAAAATAGATTACGTTGGGATCAGGATTCCAAATAAATTCATTGTTGGTTATGGTTTAGATTACGATGGTCTAGGAAGAAACTTACCAGATGTATATCAATTAGCTCAATAACATATAAACTTTAAACTCATAAATTCATAAACTTTTTTTAAAATGATTAACATCGTTCTTTTCGGAAAACCGGGTGCAGGAAAAGGCACACAGGCTGAATTTTTAAAAGGAAAATACAATTTAACACACTTATCAACGGGAGATATTTTTAGGTATAATATCAAAAATCAAACAGAATTAGGAAAACTAGCCAAAACCTTTATGGATAAAGGAGATTTAGTACCGGACGAAGTAACCATTAAAATGCTCGAAAGTGAAGTAGATAATAATCCACAATCTGCAGGTTTTTTATTTGATGGTTTCCCAAGAACATTGGCTCAAGCCGATGCTTTAGATAAATTTTTAATTTCAAAAGAACAAGGTATAACAGCTACTATAGCTTTGGAAGCAGACGATGAAATTTTAGTGCAACGATTACTTGAAAGAGGAAAAACTTCGGGCAGACCCGATGATCAGGACGAAGAAAAAATCCGAAATAGATACCAAGAATATAATGAAAAAACAGCACCTTTGATGGATTATTATAATGCTCAAGGAAAATTTTGTGCTGTTGATGGAATAGGTTCTATTGAAGAAGTTACTCAACGATTAAGCAAAGTAATAGACAGTTTATAGTTTTCGGTTTCAGGTAACAACTTGAAACTTGAAACTTGACACCAAAACAAATGGAAATACTAATCATTCTTTTTTTAATTCTTTTGAACGGCGTTTTTTCAATGTCTGAAATTGCACTGATTTCGGCACGCAAAAATCGTTTAGAAACGGCAGCAAAAAAGGGAAATACCAATGCCAAAGTTGCTTTAGATTTAGCCAATTCTCCCAATAAATTTCTGTCTACTGTTCAAATCGGAATAACCCTAATAGGTATTCTTACAGGAATTTACTCAGGCGAAAAAATCACACATGATGTGCAAGGATTTGTTGCAGGTTTTCAAACTTTGAAACCTTATGCGGATAGCATTGGTGTTGGAATTGTAGTAGTGATATTGACATTTTTTTCATTAGTTTTGGGCGAATTATTACCAAAAAGAATTGGGTTAAACTATCCTGAAGCCATTGCGAAAGCGGTTGCCGTTCCTATGAAAATGGTTTCAATTGTTACGATGCCATTCATTTGGTTACTAACAAAATCTACTGATGGAATATTGAATATTCTAAAAATAAAACCAACAGCCGATGGTAAAGTAACAGAAGAAGAAATCAAAGCCATCATAAAAGAGGGAACAGAAGGTGGCGAAGTACAAGAAATAGAACAAGATATTGTAGAACGCGTTTTTCACATTGGTGACCGAAAAGTCAATTCGTTGATGACACACAGACAGTCTATTGTATATCTTTCTCTTGAAGACACCATGGAGGAAATAAAAGCCAAAGTTTTAGAGGAATTACACTCGGTTTATCCCGTTTGTAATGAAAATTTAGACGATGTTGAAGGCATAGTATTATTGAAAGATTTGTTTGCAGGATTTGAAAAAGGACCTTTCAGTTTAAAAACTATAACTAAAGAACCAGTTTATTTAATTGAGCATACTTCAGCTTATAAAGCCCTTGAAAATTTCAAAAAATCAAAAGTGCATTATGCATTAGTAACCGATGAGTATGGAGTTTTTCAAGGTATAATAACATTAAATGATATATTGGAAGCTCTTGTTGGCGATGCTTCTGATTTTGATGAAGACGAATACCAATTGATGTCAAGAGAAGATGGAACTTGGTTAGTTGACGGATTATATTCATTACACGATTTCTTGACTTATTTTGATATGGATGAACTCACAAATGATTATGAAGTGACTACTGTTAGCGGATTAATCATGACCGAAATGGGAAAAATTCCTACCACAGGAGAAAAACTCATTTGGAACAAATTTGAATTAGAAGTCATCGATATGGATGGCGTAAAAATAGATAAAGTGCTTGTGAAAGCGATAAAGGAATAGTTATCGGTTATCGGTTTTTAAGTTTTAATACAGCTAAGTTATTGAAAACAGAAAACAGAAAACGGAAAACAGAAAACAGGAATTATGACAGAAGGTAACTTTGTAGACTACGTAAAAATATATGTTTCTTCCGGAAAAGGAGGAAAAGGTTCTACGCATTTACATAGAGAAAAATTTATTGAAAAAGGTGGCCCCGATGGTGGTGATGGTGGTCGTGGAGGACACATTATTTTGAAAGGAAATAAAGGATTATGGACATTGTTTCACCTCAAGTTTGCGCGTCACGTCAAAGCGGGTCATGGTGGCGATGGTGGAAGTTCACGAAGTACTGGTCATGATGGCGAAGATAAAGTTATCGAAGTGCCACTAGGAACAGTTGTGCGCGATAAAGAAACCGAAGAAATTCTTTTTGAAATTACTGAACATGGTGAGGAAAGAATATTGTTAAAAGGCGGAAAAGGTGGTCTAGGAAACTGGAACTTTAGAAGTGCTACCAATCAAACACCTCGTTATGCGCAACCAGGTTTGCCTTCGGAAGAAATGGATGTAATCTTAGAATTAAAAGTCTTAGCTGATGTAGGTTTAGTAGGTTTCCCTAATGCTGGAAAATCAACTTTGCTTTCGGTTTTGACTTCTGCTAAACCCAAGATTGCCGATTATCCATTTACTACTTTGAAGCCTAATTTAGGTATTGTTGCCTATCGCGATTTTCAATCCTTTGTTATTGCTGATATTCCCGGAATTATAGAAGGTGCAGCCGAAGGAAAAGGTCTTGGACATTACTTCTTGCGTCACATTGAGCGCAACTCAACGTTACTCTTTTTAGTGCCAGCCGATGCCGATGATATCAAAAAAGAATACGAAATTCTGCTCGATGAACTCCGTCGTTACAACCCAGAAATGCTAGACAAAGATCGACTGATAGTTGTTTCCAAATGCGATATGTTGGATGATGAATTAAAAGCAGAATTGAAGAAAGAATTAGATAAAGCCTTTAAAGGAACACCCTACTTATTCATTTCCTCAATAGCTAATCAAGGTTTAACTGAGCTCAAAGATAAATTGTGGCAAATGCTAAACATTGACACCGAAGAACCCGAAAACAGTCATGGTTTATAAAGGTAAAACTTAAATAATTAAATAATTGTCTAAGGCTTTTTTTAAAATAAAGTTAAAATTTACGCTATCGATGTAGTTTTCATAAAGCTTTGCCCATCAAATACACAAAAAAAAGTATATTCGCACCACAAAAAAATTAAATCTAGTATAATGAAAAAAAATATTGTATCGCTAATTGTTGGTATTATGATGCTCCCAATGAGCATGAAAGCCGACGAAGGAATGTGGTTCCTAATGTTTATAGAAAGATTAAACCACAGAGACATGCAAAAAATGGGCTTGCAACTCACAGCCGAAGAAATCTACAGCATCAACCATCACAGTTTAAAAGATGCTATCGTGCAATTCAATGGTGGATGTACTGCTGAAATTATTTCCAAAGATGGATTAGTATTAACTAATCACCACTGTGGCTATGACGGAATTGCAGAATTATCAACTCCTGAAGACAACTTATTAAAGAATGGATTTTGGGCAAAAAACAGAGCCGATGAAAGAAAACCATCAAGTTTATTTGTGCGTTTCTTTGTCCGCATGGATGATTGTTCCAAGAGAATTTTGTCTGTTGTAAATCCATCTATGACCGAAGCTGATAGAGAAAAAGC
>CALPPS020000101.1 GCA_943325515.2 Flavobacterium psychrophilum | reverse complement strand
TACGCAAGGTAATTGTGATAACTCTTTCACGATAGTGAGAACTTGGACTTTCTTTGATGTTTGTGGAAACTCATCTTCGGCTGTACAAACTATTAATGTGTTTGATGATATTGCGCCAGTAGCGCCAGAGGCGCCTGCTTCTATTACTGTAGCTTGTGCTGATGATGTTCCTGCTATGACTTCGCTTACAGCTATTGATAATTGTTGTGGTTCTATAACGGTTGAAGGCGTGGATGCTACTACGCAAGGTAATTGTGATAACTCATTCTCGATAGTGAGAACTTGGACTTTCTTTGATGTTTGTGGAAACTCATCTTCTGCTCTACAAACTATTAATGTGTTTGATGATATTGCGCCAGTAGCGCCAGTAGCGCCTGCTTCTATTACTGTAGCTTGTGCTGGTGATGTTCCTGCTATGACTTCGCTTACGGCTATTGATAATTGTTGTGGTTCTATATCGGTTGAAGGCGTAGATGCTACTACGCAAGGTAATTGTGATAACTCTTTCACGATAGTGAGAACTTGGACTTTCTTTGATGTTTGTGGAAACTCATCTTCGGCTGCACAAACTATTAATGTGTTTGATGATATTGCGCCAGTAGCGCCAGAAGCGCCTGCTTCTATTACTGTAGCTTGTGCTGATGATGTTCCTGCTATGACTTCGCTTACAGCTATTGATAATTGTAATGGTTCTATAACGGTTGAAGGCGTGGATGCTAATACGCAAGGTAATTGTGATAACTCATTCTCGATAGTGAGAACTTGGACTTTCTTTGATGTTTGTGGAAACTCATCTTCGGCTGTACAAACTATTAATGTGTTTGATGATATTGCTCCAACTTTTAATCAAGTGATACCAGAAAATACAACTACTTCATGTGATAACATTCCTACACCTATGGCATTAACAGCAACTGATAATTGTGGTAATGCTACAGTAACTATGAATGAAACGATTATTCAAGGCAATTGTCCTTCTAACTATCTAATTATAAGAACTTGGACAGCTACCGATTCTTGTAACAACTTTACATCGGTTACACAAAATATAGTGGTTTCAGATACAACTGGCCCTTCATTGGTTACTGTCTTACCTGTTAGAGTTGATGTTACTTGTGATACAATACCACTTGTGCCTACTCTTGAATTTACAGATAATTGTTCAGCTATTGAAACTCCTATATTTACTCAAACAACATCAAGTATTTTAGATAATGTATACACTATTACAAGAACTTGGGTTGTTTCTGATGTTTGTGAAAATCTATCTCAAACCTATACTCAAAATATATTTGTCACTGAAATTGCAGATGTAATAATATTAGCAGATGTGTCTACAAGTAATAACATTAATGAAAACATTTCATTAGATGCTTTATTGCCTCTTGGTGTTAACGATGGAACTTGGATAAATGTGAATAATATAGGTGGATATAATGCGGAAAATCATACTTTCAATCCTTTAGAAATTGCCACTGGAAATTACTTATTTAGCTTTACAATAAATAATGGTAATTGTCTTGTAAGATATGATGTTCTAATAATTATAGGTCAAGTTAGTCCTTGTGAAAATATAATTATTCATAATACCTTTACACCAAATAATGATGAGTTTAATCAGTTCTTTAACATTGAACATATAGAAGATACTAGTTGTTATCCTACTAACAAAGTTGAAATATATAATCGTTGGGGTGTATTAGTGTATGAAACTAAAAACTATGACAATAGTACACATAGATTTGAAGGATTATCTGAAGGTAGAACTACTGTTAGCAAATCTGAAAAATTACCAACTGGTACTTATTTTTTCGTGATCGATTGGACAACCACAACAGGAGAAAAAATTATTAAAGACGGGTATTTATACTTAACCAGATAAACCTATTAACTCCAGAGCGAATAAAATCACTCAGGATAATTTAAGTAAATATGAGAACAAAAATTTTAATTTTCGCTTTTATTTTAACGTGTTATACTAGTTTTGCTCAGCAAGACGCGCAGTATACCCAATACATGTTTAACACAATCAATGTAAATCCAGCTTATGCCGGATCAAGAGGAGTTATGAGTCTCTTTTTATTACATCGTACCCAGTGGGTAGGATTAGACGGAGCCCCAGTAACAAATACTTTTTCATTAAACACTCCAATTAACAACAGTAATATAGGTCTTGGTTTATCATTTGTAAATGACAAAATTGGTCCTACTAATGATAACACTATTTCTGTTGATGTATCTTATTCTTTGAAGGCTACAGAAGATTATAAATTATCTTTTGGACTAAAAGCATCTGGAAATGTGTTTAACTTAGATGTAAATAGATTAAATCCTGCTGACGCTAATGATCCTAACTTACAAAACTTCAATAGTAAGTTTTCACCAAATTTTGGCGCTGGAGTTTACTTGCATTCTGAAAAACTATATTTAGGCCTTTCGGTTCCAAATTTATTACAAACTTCTAAATACAACGACGTTGATGTAGCTGTTTTTAAAGAAAGAATGAATTTGTATATTATTGGTGGTTATGTCTTTGAGATATCTCCTTCCATCAAATTCAAACCTGCTTTCTTAACTAAAATGGTTACGGGTTCACCGCTTCAAGTAGATGCTTCAGCCAATTTCTTATTCTTTGATAAGTTAATGCTAGGGGGTGCTTATCGTTGGGATGCTGCCGTAAGTGCCTTGGCGGGGTTTCAAGTAACTGATGGACTATTCATAGGCTATAGTTATGATATGGAAACCACTCGTTTAAGAAATAATAACTCTGGTTCACATGAGATATTCCTCAGATTTGAGTTGTTCTATAGAGTTAATAAAATGGTATCTCCTAGATTCTTCTAACACAGTATAATTATGAAATCAACAATTCACGAATTCCGAAAAAACAATTTTAAAATTGTGAGTAAAAATAAAATTATATTCATAGCAATGCTAACTATCTCTTTTTTGAATAGTTATTCGCAAATGAATAAAAAAGAAGTTAAAGGTAATAAGCAATACGAAAAATACGCCTATATAGATGTCATTAAAACCTATGAACGTATTTATAGAAAAGGATATAAATCTCCTGAAATGCTGCATAAAATAGGTAATGCCTATTATTTTAATGCCGAATTAGAAAAAGCCAATAAATGGTATAGCGAGCTTTATACAACAAATCCTAAACAAGAGACCGAATTCTATTTTCGCTTTACTCAAACATTAAAAGCTACTAAAGACTATCAAAAGGCTGATGCTATAATGACTAAGTTTAATGAAAAAAATAGTAATGATACAAGAGCAAGATTATTCTCTGAAAATGGAGATTATTTAGCCGTAATCAAAAG
This sequence comes from Flavobacterium psychrophilum, assembly GCA_943325515.2. GTDB lineage: Bacteria > Bacteroidota > Bacteroidia > Flavobacteriales > Flavobacteriaceae > Flavobacterium > Flavobacterium psychrophilum_R. The sequence continues at coordinate 3,027 of CALPPS020000101.1, read as the reverse complement.
AAATTCTGGCCGTTACAAAATAGAAAACGCAGGAATAAACTCTAAATACTCTGATTATGGTCCAACATACAGGGGTACTCAAGTAATATTTACCTCGGCTCGTGATACTGGAAATTTTTCTAAAAGAATTCATACATGGACTGGACAAAATTTTACTAATCTTTACAGTTCTAATTTAGCGGAAGATGGATCATTAGGTGCTGTTGATGATTTTGGAAAAAAAATCAACACTAAATTCCATGAAGACACTCCTGTTTTTAGTAAAGACGGTAAAACAGTTTATTTTACAAGAAATAATTATTTGAACGGTAGAGGATTTGATTCCAATAAAGTTACCCTATTAAAAATATACAAAGCTACTCTTGATAAAGATGGTAATTGGGTAAACATCACTCCACTTTCTTTCACTAGTGACAGTTATCAAACAGCACATCCTGCCCTGTCGCCTGATGAAAAAACGTTATACTTTGCTTCAGATATGCCAGGAACTCATGGTCAATCAGATCTTTTTAGAGTAAAAATAAACGAAGATGGAAGCTTTGGAAATGTTGAAAATCTAGGTGATGCTATTAACACCGAAGGTAGAGAAACATATCCTTTCATCTCTGATGAAAATGAATTATACTTTTCCTCTGATGGGCATCTTGGATTGGGAGGACTTGATATATTCGTCACTAAAATTCCTAAAGAAGGACTTGCTTTTAAAGAAGTGTTAAATGTTGGGGAAGAAGCTAATAGTTCTAAAGATGATTTTTCCTTAATTATTGACTCTAAATCTAAAAAAGGATTTCTAAGTTCAAACAGAGAGGGCGGCCAAGGAAGTGATGACATCTACAAATTCCTTGAAACTAAACCTATTTGGTGCGAACAAACACTTTTTGGAGTGGTTACAGATGAAGAAACTAAAGAACTATTGCCAAATACCAAACTAACGCTTTATGATGATAAATTCAATATAATAAAAGAAACAGTATCAGATGCACAAGCCAAGTATGAATTTACCGAAGTAGTATGTAGCAAAAAATACTACGTAAGAGCAACTCGCGAAAAATATGAAACTAAAGAGGCACCTGTAATTATACAAAAAGAAAGTGGTACAACCGAGATGAATATTGAATTAAAACTTATAGAATGTAAAGTTAAAATTGGTGATGATTTAGCCAATTGTTTCAAAATCAATATCATCTACTTTGACCTAGACAAATGGGATATTCGTCCTGATGCCGCAATTGATTTAGCTAAATTATTGGATGTATTAGAACAAAACCCATCCATGAAAATCAATATTCGTTCCCACACAGATAGCAGAGCTTCTTTTGATTACAACAAAAAACTATCCGAGAGAAGGGCAAAATCAACAAGTGATTGGTTAATCAAAAATGGTATTGCTGCTTATAGATTAAATTCAGAAGGTTTAGGTGAAAGTGAATTGGTAAATAAATGTGCAGATGATGTACCTTGTACTGAAGCAGAACACCAACTTAATAGAAGATCACAATTTATTATTACGGCTCTATAAATCTAAAAGCTATTTATATCAAAAAAGTATTCTTAAAAGGATACTTTTTTGATATACAATGATAAAAAACTAATACCACTTTTTCTTTTTGAAGTAATAAATCATACTTAACAATAACATAAACATGCAAGCTAAAATAATGAAATAGCCATATTTCCAATGCAATTCGGGCATATTATCAAAGTTCATTCCATATACACCAACAATGAAAGTTAAGGGCATAAAGAAAACAGATACCACTGTTAGAGTTTTCATCACTTCATTCATTTTATGATTTTGAGTAGCAAAATAAAAATTGGAAGCACTATCAAGCGTGGTCATATCATATTCAATTTGTTCTAATAATTCCAAACATTTTTGATGTAACCTTGAAAAAAAACTATAATTTTCGGATTCAATAGCATTAAAAACGTCATCATCTTTAATGCTTTTTATAGAATATAATGAGTCTCTCAAAGGTATAATTGAACGTTTTAAAAAATTAAAATTATCACGATGCTTTTCTATATGCTCCAAAATTTGTGGATTGGTGCTTGTTTTAGAAATATTAATCAACTCCTCTACTCTATCTTCTTCTGTTTCTATGGTAATGTAAAAATTTTCCATAATAGCATCAAGTAGTAAATACAACAAATAATCCGCTTTTTTATCTCTAACAATGCCTGAATGTGTTCTTATTCTTTCTCTAATATGGGTAAAGAAATCACTCCTTTTTTCTTGAAACGAAACTAAAATACCATTCTTTAAAAGAAAACTAATTTGCTCAACGCTTATATTATCACTATGCTCTACAGGTAATAAAGACTTTATATTAAAAAATAAAACATCATGATATTCATCTAGTTTAGTTCTTTTGGTAGTATTAAGTATATCACCCAACATGAAGTTATCCACCTTTAAGAAATCACCCACTGAATTAATAACTTCAATATCATTCAAACCATGAAGGTTAAGCCAATTAACTTTTGAAAAATCAAAGCATTTGTCAAATTGTACCTTTTTAAACTCATTAAACTCAGTCAAATCATGAGTATCATAAACAAACAGTTGCATTTCTGTTGCTGTATTTTTATGAAGTCCTGTATATTCTAAAATTGCTGGTTGAACTTTTCTGCCTTTTTTGTATTTTATCTTTCTCACGAATTCTAAATTTGTCTAAATTTAAGAATATTTATTTTTTTCAAACTATTTTTACCAAAAATCATTGAAATGCAAACTTTAATCATCAATATAAAAGAGCTATTACAAGTCAGAGAAAATACAATTGATAAAGTATCCGGCAGCGAAATGGCTATTTTACCTTCTATTAATAATGCCTATTTATTAATTACAAATGGTACTATTGAAGCTTTTGGCTCCATGAGAAATTGTCCTAAAATAAATGTTGATAAAACCATTGATGCTTCTGGAAAAATAGTTTTGCCTAGTTGGTGTGATAGCCATACGCACCTTGTTTATGCAGGCAACCGCGAACAAGAATTTGTGGATAGAATTAATGGATTGACTTA
>CALPPS020000100.1 GCA_943325515.2 Flavobacterium psychrophilum | reverse complement strand
TAATAATATGTTTTTTGTAAAAATAAGCATTAAATTGAAATTAAGGATTTGAAAAATGTATTTTTGTTCCAAATAAATTTCATGCACCAACACTACCTAATTCATAAACCCCACGGCTTTTTAAGTCAATTTATTTACGCCAAAAAACGAAATAAAAAGTTACTAGGCGAAATTCATATTTTTCCGGAAGGTACTATGGCAATAGGTCGTTTGGATGAAGACTCGGAAGGTTTATTGTTGCTCACTACTGATGGTATAATGAGTGAGTTGGTCAGAAGCAAATCAGTTGAAAAAGAATATTATGCTCAAGTTGATGGCATAATAAATCAAGAAGCCGTTGAGCGATTAATGAAAGGTGTTGAAATAGGTTTCAATGGCATTCGTTATGTAACTAAAAAGTGTGATGCTAAATTGATATTCGAATTACCAGATTGTATTGGCGAAGGCAGAAAAATTAGAGACGAACGTCATGGTCCAACGAGTTGGGTTTCTATCACTTTAACCGAAGGAAAATTTCGACAGGTTCGAAAAATGACCGCTGCTGTTGGATTTCCTACGCTCAGATTAGTAAGAATTAGAGTAGGTAACATACATTTGCAACTCAAAGCCGGCGAAGTACAAGAAGTAGAGTCATTTTTTTAATCATAAAATCACAATTCCTTAATCTTAAATTATTATGCTCAACATCGTTTTAGTAGAACCCGAAATCCCAAATAACACTGGAAACATTGGTCGTCTTTGTGTAGGAACAGACAGTCGTTTGCATTTGATAAAACCATACGGTTTTGAGATTACAGATAAAAACCTTAAACGTTCTGGATTAGATTATTGGGTACATTTGGATTGGAAAGAATATGAAACCGTTAATGAATGGATAGCTCAAATTCCAGATTTATCTAGAGTTTTTTTAACCAGTTCTCGAGCTACAAAATCTATTTATGAAGTAGAGTATCAAGAGGGTGATTGGTTGGTTTTTGGCAAAGAAAGTATAGGTTTGAGTAATGAAGTTTTAAATCAATTTGAAAATCATTTAAAGATTCCTATGAATCCGTTAATTAGAAGTTTCAATATTGCTAATTCAGTAGCATTTATTATTGGTGAAGCGAAAAGACAGATAGCAATTAATAATTGATAATTATCAATTATTAATTAATCACAAACTTTCCTTTTTCGCCATCAAAACTAATAGTATTATCCTTGAAAAGTTTATTAAAAACACCTTTAGTAATTAAATTACAAGGTTGGTCTTGCACCACAGTTACTTCTGTCATGACTATCATTTCATCACTCAATTGAATGGCTAAATCTACATCGTGAGTGGAAAATAAAATACATTTATTGGTTTCTTTCGATAGTTTTTTTAGCAATTTAAAAACCGAAACTTTATGTGGCAAATCCAAATGAGTTGTAGGTTCATCTAAAACAATAAGCGGTGTGTCTTGTGCCAAAGCTCTGGCTATTAATACAATCTGCAACTGTCCATCACTGATTTCATAATGTTTTTTGTGGATTAAATGTTCTATGTGAGTCAGTGCAATCGCATTATTTATTTTTTGATAATCATCTTCTGAAAGTTTACCTAGCCAATTTGTATACGGTTGTCTGCCAAGTGCAATTAATTCAAAAACGGTTAAGTTACTTGGCGGCAATTTTTCAGTTAAAACCAAACTTAAGTTTTGCGCTAATTCTATTGAATTATATTCATAAATACTTTTATTATTCAAAAACACTTCTCCTTTCAGTGGCTTTTGAATAGCAGTCAGTGTTCGCAATAAAGTAGATTTTCCTATACCATTAGCACCAATAAGCGCTATCAATTTCCCTGATTCTAAACTAATATTAAGATTTTCAGCAATAGTGTTGTGATGGCTTTTGGAATGATACCCGATGCTCAAATTATTAGTTGAAACTATGGCTTTAATTGAACTCATTGTATACTTTTCTTTCTAACAATTAACCAAATTACAACTGGTGCACCTATAATTGAAGTTATAGCATTAATAGGTAAAGTAAACTCAAATCCAGGCATTTGTGAAACAGTATCACAAAATAACATAATTATGGCACCAATTAAAAGCGTTCCGAAAAATAATGTTTTATGATTACTGGTTTTAAAAATCAATTTAGCCAAATGTGGAACGGCTAATCCAATAAAAGCAATTGGTCCGGCAAAAGCAGTGATGCTTCCCGCTAAAATACTGGTAGCAAATAAGATGAGATATCTGGTTTTCTTGATATTTAATCCCATGCTTTTGGCGTAGTTTTCTCCAAGCAATAAAGCATCTAAGGGTTTTAATGTTAGCAAACTGATCAATAAACCGATTAAAATGGAAATAGTGAGTAAAGTAATATTTGGCCAGGACAAATTGCCAATACTTCCCATAGACCAAAAAGTATATTTCTGAAGTTGTTCCGCACTGCTAAAATAGGTAAATATACTAACAATAGCACTGGTAAAACTACTAAACATCAATCCCACAATCAAGATGGACATGGTATCGCGTAAACGTAGTGATACTATTAAAATGAGAAGTAAAACCAACGAACTTCCTAAGCAGGAAGCTAAAATTATGCCATAGGAAGATAACAAGAATTGCGATGCAACTGCTGGCAAAACTCCCGCACCTAGAATAACAAAAGCAACACCCAAACTAGAACCAGAACTCAATCCTAGTACATAAGGACCCGCCAATGGATTGCGAAATAAGGTTTGCATTAATAAACCTGAAATGGAAAGACCAATGCCAACAAGAACTGCTGTTATGGCTTTGGGTAAACGAAAATTAATAATAATATAGTCCCAAGTTTCTTTCGAAACATGACCACCAAACAAACTATTAATAACCTCTTTCATTGGAATGTTCACTTGCCCAAAAGAGATATTCAGTAGTAATGACAAAAGTAATACTAGTAATAAAATGATAAAAAGAATTGTATTTCGGTTATTGATTTTCAAATTATTTTAATTTCTCAAAAAAGAATGGTTCATAGTTTGGCAACAATTCGGGATGCAAAATTTTGACAATATCTTTTAGTACCAAATCGGGTCTATTCGGTCCTAATTCATAATACAAAACACCGCCTGTTTTTCCTTTCTTGCCATTGAATGAATATACATTTTTACTCCTAAAAGCGTCAAATTTAGCATAATGAGGATTGGAATTAGTCATTTCTGTTAACGATGAAAATTGTCCTGAAGTAATCCAAACATCTGCCAAGGCAGCTTTTTCAAAAACAGTTTCAAAAGACAGGGACAAACTTCCAGTTCCGCTAGTGTCTGACCATAAATAATTTGCGTTAGCCTGTTTTAGAATCAAACTTCCCCAACTAGTACCTTTGGGTAAATACCAGCGATCCTCAAACATATCTCCAGCCAAAACAGTAGGAGTAGAGTTTGCTCTTTTTGCAATTTCAACTGTATTCAAAAAGTCTTTTTTAATTTTAGTAAAGATTTCATTTGCTTCTTTTTGTTTGTCATAGAGCGCACCAAAAAACTTAATCCATTCGGCTTTTCCTAGTGGTGTTTCTTCGTTCCAATCGCCGTTGAATAGTACTTTCAAACCACTTTTTTGCAAATTATCCAACTTTGGATTGTTGTTGTCAATGCCGTATCCAATGATAACATCGGGTTGTAAATCTAGTAAGACTTCTGTATTTAAATCATGATTATTGCCTAATTCTTTTACTTTTCCAGCATCAATTTGGACACGTACATTTTCAGACGAAATATAATCAGTATGTGGAAAACCTATGAGTGTTTTTTCTTCTCCAAGCATTTCCAGTGAGGGAATATGTGTGGTTGAAGTTACTACAATATTTTTTATCGGAATGTTGATGATTAGGTTTTGTTCCAAACTATCAGGGACAATGCCGTTTTTTTGTTTCAGTATATAAGTATAGGATTTAGTGGCTTTGGGCCAAGGATTTTTCACTCTTAGCACACTATAACCATCATAGTTTTCAATAGAAAACCCTTTTGCATGATGAACGGTATTTTCTCTTGATATTGATTTTTCTGATTTCGTTTCGTTTTTGCATTGTACAAATACAACAGAAATTACACCAATGATTACTATGTGAAAAAAGCTTTTCATTCAAATGTTTTTACAAAAGTAACCTTTTGGATTTAATTATTTCATTTACATTTGCAATTGAATTAAGGTTGTGATTTTACTTTTTTTAAAATCGCATTAAAAGGGAATCGGGTGATTGAAGATTGAAGAATATCGATTGAAGATTACAGAACTAAAAAAGCTGAAATCAAAAAATAAACAGTCAACAATCAAAAATCCCGAGCTGTTCCCGCAACTGTAAGCTACTAAGCTTGTTGTTATCTACAAAACCACTGTTTGTAGATTTAGGAATTAAGATTTAGGAATTAGGATTATAAAAATCCTTACTCTAAAAATACTTACTCCCAAATCCGGATGGGAAGGTCAACAACAAGACGCAAGCCAGGAGACCTGCCTCATTTCATCGAGTAACAAACTTTCGGGACAAAAGGTTTGGGTATGGGTAAATTCTATACTTTTCTCCCATGATTATCAAAATTTTTTCAGAGTTGAAAGATTCTGAATTTTATTCAGATTGAATGAAAAAAACAATTAAAGCATTGGCTTTTTTAGTCTTGCTAAACACTTGTGTTTATGCACAAGAAAAGGATTCTATCAAAGTAAATCCGTTGAAAGAAGTGGTTATCTCCGACACCAAATTTGCACAAAGCAAAGAAAAGTCTGGAAAAATTATAGAAGTTGTTTCAGCTGTGGATTTAGCCAAAAAATCAGGACAAAGTTTAGCTACGGTTCTAAGTCAATTAGCAGGAGTAGAGATTAACGGAAACCAATCGGCAAATGGTAAAAATTTGGGTTACTACATTCGTGGTGGTAAAAACCGTCAGGTGTTGATTTTGATTGATGGCATTCCTATTACTGATGCATCAGGTATTAGTTTGGAGTATGATTTGCGGCTTTTGCCTGTTGAGCAAGTTGAGAAAATCGAAGTAATGAAAGGTGCTGCCAGCACGCTCTATGGCACTGGTGCTGCAACGGGTGTTATTAATTTAAAATTAAAAAAAGGCAACAAGAAAGACATTCAGGGAAATGCTTATTTAAATATTGGTTCCAATAATACTGCCGATAATCACAAATACAACGGACAAGATTTTAATCAAGGAATCGCTGTAAATGGCAATTATCAAAAGGTAAATTTCTTTGCTGGGTTGAACAGTACTGAGACTAAAGGTATGTCTCAAATAGAAGGCAAAAATTATGAACCCGATAGTTTTTCTAGACAAAATTTTTTGACAAAACTAGGTTTTAAGGCAACTGATAAATTATCCTTAGATTTCTATGGTAATTATGACCGCATAAAAAACAACTATGATTTACAATTTGATAATACAGGATTTAATGATGTTAATATAAATACTACTACCTCTGAACAATTCCGTTTTGGTTTTGCACCAAAGTATAAATACCAAAAAGGTGAATTTGTTCTAAATTCAGGATTTACTAAAATACATCGCGATTACACAGAGTTCAACTCTTATACATCGGGGACTGATTATTCTTTATATGGCTCCCGAAGTTTGGTTATAGATGCTTTTAATAAATACAGTTTTAGTGATGAGTTTGCTTTGATTACTGGTGTGAATTATCAGTTTAATGATATGTTTAGCCAAACGCCTTATGGTAACTTGGAAAACAAAAACACTAAGTTTAATATCTTAGATGGCTATACCACTTTATTGTATAATCTTGACTTTGGACTGAATATAAATACTGGCATCCGATGGAACAATCATAGTGCTTATGGCAATAACAGGGTAGCCAATTTTAATCCATCTTTCAATTTTAAAACCACTATTCCTTTAAAACTTTTGGCTTCTTATAGTACTGCTTATATCACGCCAAGTTTGTACCAACTCTATTCCGAATATGGCAATACAAACTTGACTCCTGAAGTAAACTCAACAATTGAAGTAGGTTTTGAAATTCAAATGATGGACAAGAAAATAACGCTTAATTCGGTTGCTTTTTATCGAGAAGAATCCAATTCTTTTGATTTTTATTTTGACCCGAATACCTCTGAGATTTACTATAACAACATCATAGGAAAAAATAAAGCTAAAGGTGTAGAAACGTCATTGACTTATTTTATGTCAAACCAATTAGGAGTTAACGGAAACTACACTTATACTCAGGTTGATACAAAGCTAGACAGACTAATCCCAAAACACAAAGTCAATGCCAGTATAGATTATCAGCCAACAGGGAGAATATTTTTTAACGTAAACTATCAGTATTTTGATGCTCGTAACGACGTTTTTTTTAATGGAATAGATTATGTTACACAACACATCAAATTAGGCTCATACCAACTGTTGAATACTACCGCAAAATATGAACTCATCAAAAGTCGCTTAACATTTTTTGGTTCTGTAACTAATATTTTTAATGAAGATTTTGTAGAAAATATTGGCTATAGCACGCGAGGAAGAAATTTCAAATTGGGTTTAAACATTATTTTATAATAAAAAAAATACATCTTTGTAAATCGATACATTAAAAATTTTACACAATGAAACCATCAGAATTAAATTTAAACGAATATGCTAGTTTTTATGCTAATTATATCAATCAAGTATCTGAAGAATACTCTTTAGTTGAAGAACTTGAAATCTCTG
>CALPPS020000099.1 GCA_943325515.2 Flavobacterium psychrophilum | reverse complement strand
TAAAGGGGTTGTGTGCCTGGTACTATACTACAGTAATTTACATTTAAAGGAATTGCTGTAGTACTTGTGGCAGTTTCATAAAAATTAACAACTATAGTAGAATCGCCTCCCGTGATTTCATTGATTTTAGTATTTAAATCAAAATTACATGAGAAACCGTCATTATTATAACTGTCATCACATACTACATAATCGGATGGGGTGGCGATTGTTGGAGTATTGTTTATAATAATTGCAGCAAGACTTGTATCAGTTAAACATGACGCAGTTCCTATCAAAGTATAGTCAAATGTGGAAGTTGTTGCACCAACTTCTGGAGTAAATGTTCCTGCTAGTGCATTAAATATCCCACCAGTTCCTGAAGTTCGTGTCCATGTCCCGCCTATTTGTTCACCTGTAATTAAACCATATAAATCAATGACATTTGTATCAGTTTCACAAATAGTAGTAGTTCCATCACTACCAGCATCTGGTTGTAGATTTATATTTATTGTAGCAAGGCTTGTGTCATTTAAACACTGAGTAGTACCTAATAGAGTATAGGTAAATGTTGAAGTTGTTGCACCAACTGCTGGTGTAAATATTCCTGCTCCTGCATTAAACACTCCACCAGTTCCTGAGGTTTGTGTCCATGACCCACCTGTTTGTTCTCCAGTTATTAAAGTGTATAAATCAATAACATTTGTATCCGTTTCACAAATAGTAGTAGTCCCATCTATACCTGCTATAGGTTGGGCATTAATATTTATTGTAGCAAGGCTTGTATCATTTACACAAGGTGCTGTGCCCAATAATGTATATGTAAATGTTGAATTTGTAGCACCTGTAGACGATGTAAATGTTCCAGCGCCAGCATTAAATATCCCTCCAGTTCCTGAAGTTCGTGTCCAAGTCCCACCAGCTTGTTCACCAGTTATCATACTGAATAAATCGATTGCAACTGTATTGGTCTCACAAATGGTTGTAGTTCCATCAATTCCAGCATCTGGTTGTTGATTTACAGTCACTGTTATGGAATTACTTAGTGGCTGATTACAAATTACAACCCCTAAAGAATCTAAATTTCTAACGCCATTTAAAGTATAAGTTCTATTTGTAGTTAGCGTTTCAGTTACTGTAAATATTCCTGTGGCAGGAAATATTGCAGTTTGTATTGGACCACCACCTATTGTATAATCAAAAGTAGCTCCTGGTGTTCCTGTGTAAGAAATTGTTACACTGTCTCCATTACAAATTACAGTATTAGAAGTACTTATCATTGCATTTGGCACTAAATTTACAACTAAATTAAAACTATTTATACTAAAACATTTTGACAGATTATCAGTTACCCTAACATAAATAGGTTGTGGATTTGATGTATTAACGTAAATATCATCCAATGGTACAAAATTATCGATAGCATTTGAAATCGTTGTATGAAAAGAGATGGTATTTGATGTACTAGGGTTAATAAGAGAGCGAACTGTATCTAGATCAAAGATTCCTACATCTGGTGTATTGCTACATGTTTTTACATTTGCTATAGAATTTGCAGTTGGCGGTGTTGAAAAAGCTCCCGCACCAGAAGTTGCTGTTCCAGTCCATTGAATTTTAAAACCCCCATTACCTACAGGTCTATCAATGGCTATATAATAGCTTTGCCCAGGATTTACCCTTAACCAATTTACATAGTCATCTCCTGAATTACTTGCTGCTGGACCAGGACCAACTGCAGTTTGAAGTGTAGAACCATTAATCCCTGTAATATTATTTGATAATGCAGCACCAAAAGGTGCAGGACCAGGATTTGTCGTACAACAACGAATAGCATTTCCTAAAGTACCACAAACCGCATTTGCAGGAAACACATAAAAATCATAATCAACATTTGTGCTAGGGTTAAGAGGAATCAAATCAAATCCCAAAGTACTTCCGGGAATAACTGTATTTGCTATGTTAATTTTTAACCAAAAAGAATTGTTTTCTGATCCTCCACAACTAGCTGAATTGATTTCTCGAACAGTTCCAATACCACTAGCATTAGAATAAAATGTTCCATTTCCACATATTGTTACAGCTCTGACGCAATCATTTGGAAATGTTTGAGCTACAACAAAACTTGTAGTAATTAATATTAAAAACAATATTAAACTTCTCTTCATTAATACTTTTTTTTATACTATAATAGCCAATCTCAAAATTTTGAAATTAGCTATTATTTTGCAATCATTAATTGTTTTGACTTTTAAGCTTTATTACCAATAATTGTTTTTATTTTTTTTAATTTAAAAAATTATAAATTCTATTTTTTAATAATCACAAATTCTGAACGTCTGTTTTGTGAATGCTCTTCTTCTGTACAAGAAGAACATTTTACTTTCGGCTCTGTATTTCCAAATCCTTTTCCAGAAATTCTGTCTTTTATTATACCTTTAGAAAGTAAATATTGTACTGTTGATTGTGCTCTTTGTTCTGATAAATTAAGATTATAACTGCTTTTACCTTTAGAATCAGTATGCGATTTTACAAAGATGACCATGGTTGGATTTTCCTTCATCACTTTTACTAACTTATCCAATTCATTTGCTCCTTGTGCTGTAATTTTACTTCTGTCAAAATCAAAAAAGACATTTTTCAAGATAACTTCGGTATCGGTAATTACAACTTCTGAAGGAACTAAGTTTGCTTGAATGATTACTTGACCTGATTTAATTTTTTGAATTTGAAAAGTTTCTGTTTCAAAGTTTGCAGCTTTTACATAAAAAGCATATCCTGTTTGACATTCGATATCATAGCTCACTTTTCCTTCTGAATCAGTTTGCTTTGTCTCTATGGTATTGCCTTTGGTATCTAAAATTGCAACACTGGCGTTAGTCAAAATAACCCCTGTTTGTTTGTTGGTTACAATGGCTATGGCTTGAGCATTACAAACTGGTATGGCAGCATAAATAGCATCCAGTCCATTTCGATTGGAGGCAAAGTAACCTATATTTGTAGAACTATTAAATGTTAATGAGAAATCATCTTTTTCACTATTTACCGGTTTACCCAGATTTATTGATTGTTCGGTAGTGTTTAAATCAATTTTAAAAACGTCCAATCCGCCAAATCCTTGTTTTCCTGATGAAGCAAAATATAAGATATTATCATCTGATATGAATGGGAAATTTTCTTTTCCTGGAGTGTTGATACCAGCTCCTAAATTTTGAGGTTTGCCATATCCATTTTCTTCTATAGCTACTTTCCAAATGTCTGACTTTCCATATCCATTAGGCATGTTAGAAGCAAAAAATAATGTTTTCCCATCTTTACTCAAACTTGGATGTGAAACAGAATAATTTGTACTGTTAAATGGCAATGCTTCAATTTGCGCCCATTTACCATCTTTTTTTATTGCTTTATAAAGTCCTTGTTGTCCTATTTTTGTATTGCTATTTTTACTTTTTTCAAATTGTCCTTCACTATGACCATCTCTAGCAAAATAAATAGTATTTCCGTCACTACTTATAGTAATTGGACCATCATGATATGCAGTATTTAATTCAGAAACACCTATTGGCTCTGAAAAAGTACCATCTGTATTTCTTATGGTTTTAAAAATATCCAAATAAGGTAGGTTAATCCATTTGTCTGTCTTTTTTGAGCTATTTCTTGTACTCACAAAATACAATGTATTTTCATTTGTCAAAAGAGCACCAAAGTCACTTTGTCCTTCGCTTTTAATATTGGTCTCGGCTATATCAAACATTTTTGATTTATTGGCTAAACTCGGAATATAATTTGGATTGGCTTTGTATTCTTTTGCTCTTGAATCATTCGGTGCCAAACTAGCAAAAGTATCCATTTGTTTATTGGCTTCTATATAATTACCCAGAACTTTTAAGGTTTCTGCATAGTGATAATATGTTTCTGCAGTTGCTTTTTCCTTTGTTGCTTTGGCATACCATTTAGAAGCTTCTGTTGCATTAAATACATTATAATAGCTCTCTGCAAGTTGAGTATAAATATATTGGTTAGCATTTTTACTATCTGCTAGTTTTAAATACTCATCTATTGCGCCAATATATTGATAACTTTCAAATAATTTATCTGCTTTTTCAGTTGACTTGTTTTGCGCATAACTCACTGTTAACAACAAAATCAAACTTAATGTAATATATTTTTTCATGTTAATTGATGCTTTTGTATTAGAAAAATCTTGGTGAAACTGATACTTTATTAGGGAAATTTAAATCAAATAACAACATAAACTCGTGAGAAGCTGGTGAAGTCGTATTCAAATCTGACATAACATGATCATAAGCATAACCAATTCTGATGCTTGGTGTAACTGCTACATTTAGCATTGCGCCAAATGAATCATCCATTCTATATGTGGCTCCAGCCTCAAGTTTATCAAAAAATAAAAAGTTAGCTGATACATCTAGAGAAGTTGGTGCTTTGAATGCTGACTTCAACATTAATGATGGTTTAAATTTAGTATTGTCATTTAAATCAAATACATAACCACCTGTTAAAAAAAAATGCTGCGTTTCATTACCAAACTTATACGTATTGTCATTTACAGTTAAATCAAGGTGAGTGCTTTTTATCATGTTTGGAACTGAAAAAGCAACATAGTATTTTTGTGTATAATAAAAAACTCCTGTTCCAATATTAAAATAAGTATTATTGGTATTTTCACTAAAAGCTATATCTCCTGGTTGTGGAACAAATCCATTTCCAATATCTGAAAACAAACCTACTTTTTGGAAAGTTACTCCTGATTTTAAACCAAATGCTAGTTTATGACCATTCCCTAAACGAAGTGTATAGGAGAAATCACCATATATATTATTCTCCTCCACTGGTCCAATTTTATCTGAAATTGCAGATAATCCTAAACCCACATTTTTTCCAACAGGACTATGAAAAGAAAAAGTGGCTGTCTTTGGCGCTCCTTCTAAACCAACCCATTGTTGTCTATATAAAATAGCTCCCGATAGGTTTTCTTTTGATCCCGCATATGCCGGATTCACAACACTCATATTATACATATATTGGGTATAATGAGGATCTTGTTGGGCTTGAACCTCCAATGCAAACAATGACAGTAATGCTATTGCTAAATATCCTTTTTTCATTCGGCTTCTCATTTTTATTAAATATTTGTTTTGAAATGATATTTATTCAAAAAATATTTCTAATTATTGATTAATATTCTCTGTTAATATATACCCAACCTGTTTTGCTGGTACCATCTATGATTTGAATGCTATAAAAGTAAGTTCCATCTGGCAATTCATCTCCTTGATCTGACTTTCCATTCCATTGGTTAGTGTAAGTGCCACTATAATAAAACACATTGGTACCATAACGGTTGAAAATAGTAATTTCTTTTACACCCATACCTGTTAGATCAAAAGTATCATTTTCACCATCATCGTTAGGAGAAATACCTCTTGGAATTATTTTACATGGATTGTAAGCCACTTCAAAATCATCAGATCCAACACAGCCATTTTGTAAAACTGATACACTGAGTACTAATGGTAAACTAATCGAAGGGTTTTGCTGTAAATATTCATCAATATTAAATATTGAATCATTTGAACCTAAAATTGGAGTATTAGAAATGCTCCAAGTATAAGTTACATTATCTGGATTAAAAGAATTATTCATTGGTGATGCTTGTAACAAGAATCCCTGATTTTGACATAAATCGTCAATCATTACATTAGGAATAGCCGAAATCGTCAATGTGAAATTACTTGATCCCGCATTAGTACAAGTTGTTGTGTTTTCTGTAATACTATAAACTACAGTAAACGTTCCAGATAAGCTGCCAGCAATATTTATTTCTCCTGTAGTGTTATTTATAACTAAACCTGATGGGGTTGCTGAGAAAGTTCCTCCTGTGGTAAAGCCAGCTGAAGTTGATGGTAAGGCATTGGCAGAAGTAGCACAATAATTACTATTATAGCTAAAACCTGTTACAGGATTCACTCCTGAAATAATATTTAAATTAGCTGTAGATGTGGCAGCGGCGGTACACGTTGTTAAATTTGCAACCAAGGTATAAGTAATAACATGTGGTCCTGCAGTAGCGGTTGCTAAATTTACAGTTCCTGTTGTTGGATTGACTATAACTGATGTAGAACTGTAAACACCTCCTGTAACAAAATTAGGTGTTAATATTGGAAGCGGATTAGCAGCGTTAATACAAGTTTGAGCATAGCTAAAAGCAACATTAGGTATAGTCAATTGATTTACAGTTATTGTAGCTGCACCTGTTTGTGTTTGACTACAAACTAGAGTTCCCGAAGATGCAACGCTCGCTAATGCATAAGTGCTATTTAAAGTCAACGCTGGTGTAGTAAGTGTAGCATAACCCGTGGCGTCCAAAACGATAGTTTGGTTTGAACCTCCATCCACTGTATAAGTAACAGTCGCGTTTGCTGTTCCATTGAAAGTAATTAACGCAGTTGAACCTGTACAAATTGATGTAGTGCCAGAAATAGTTGCGATTGGTAAAGCTTTGATAGTTATAATTGCCGAACCGGTTTGTGTTTGACTACAAACTGGAGTTTCCGAAGATGCAACACTAACTAAGGCATAAGTAGTATCAATTGTTAAAGCGGAAGTAGTAAGAGTAGCTGCGCCTGCTGCGTCTAATGTAATCGTTTGATTGGCTCCTCCATTTATAGAATACGTTACTACTGCATTTGCCGTTCCATTAAATGTAATTACCGCAGTTGTTCCTGAACAAATTGATGTAGTGCCTGATATACTTGCAGTTGGTAAATCTTTGATAGT
>CALPPS020000098.1 GCA_943325515.2 Flavobacterium psychrophilum | reverse complement strand
GAAATCATTATTGAAAAATTACATTTTGATGTTAATCAACTAAGAGAATATGATAAGATTATCCAATGGCATAAAGATGAAATCAAAAGAATAGATGCTAGGATTAGTGTAGCTAAAAATGATTTGTATACTCAATTAAAAGAACCTCAAATTGATTTGAAAATTAAAGATAGTTTGATAGCAATTATCAATTCTAATCAAAAACAGATTGAGTCCACTCATTTCAAACATTTTGAGGATATCAAAAAAATATGTCATAAAGAGCAAATAGAAGATTTTAATGACCTTACCGAAGAGTTGTCAAGAATTTTTGCTACAAATAAACCACCAAGACCAAGACATGAGTAAGAAATTAGTATATTTTAGTTTTATACTACTATTGTTTTGTTTTAAGGGAAATGCTCAAAGTAAAGAAGATACTTTGAGCATTACTTTTAAATTAAAGTTTAATAAGGAAGCTTTAGCTTTTAACAAACAATACATCACATCAACCCAAGACACAGTAACGTTTGAAAATTTCAAATGTTATATTTCTCATATACAAATTCATTACGATGACAACTCTATTTTTACCCAAACAAACAGTTATCATTTACTTGACATAGAAAATCCAAGTTCGTTTCAAATTCCAATTACTAAAGTAAATGATAAAATTATATCGAAAGTTACTTTCAATATTGGTGTAGATAGCTTGACCAATACAGCTGGAGCAATGGCTGGTGATTTAGACCCTATAAAAGGAATGTATTGGGCATGGCAAAGTGGCTATATCAATATGAAAATAGAAGGAAAAAGCTCTAGTTGTAAATCAAGAAAGAACGAATTTCACTTTCATATAGGTGGCTATCTTCCTCCCTATTATGCCTTGCGTTATATGGAATTGATTTATAACAAAAAGACACCTCAAATAAATATTGGAATAGATTTATATAATTTTTTTGCTAATCTGAACTTAGCTAAAACAAACAGTGTCATGACACCTGGAACAATGGCTATGGAATTGGCCGATTATGGTAAATCATTATTTTATATAGAATGAGAATGCATTGGAAATACTTTTCAGTAGTAGGATCACTAATCATAATTTGTTTGGCATTTTCCAATCAATTTACAACACCTTTATATTTAGAAGTACCCAAAGGTTGGCCACAACCCAAATACGATTTTAAAAAGAATCCTTTAACAGAAGAAGGATTTCAATTAGGCAGACATTTATTTTATGACCCAATTATTTCTCGAGACAGCACTATATCATGTGCTAGTTGTCATTTGCAACAAACAGGATTTACCCACATAGATCATCAACTCAGTCATGGTATTGACGGAAAAATAGGTACTCGAAATTCATTAGCATTGATTAATTTAGCTTGGAATAAAGACTTTATGTGGGATGGTGGTGTGAATAGTATAGAAGTGCAAGCCATAAACCCTATTACCAATCCTGATGAAATGGATGAAACATTGGCTCATGTTATTGTAAAACTTCAATCCAGTGAAAAGTATAGAAGATTATTTACCAAAGCGTTTGGTGATGACAAAGTAACCAGTCAGCGACTTTTAAAAGCATTAGCCCAATTTACGGTAATGCTAAAATCTTCCAATTCAAAGTATGACAAAGTGATGCGCAAAGAGGAACAATATAATGAGAGAGAACAACGAGGTTATGATTTATTTAAATCAAACTGCGCCTCCTGTCATAAAGAACCCTTATTTAGAGATGATAAGTTTGAAAATAACGGATTAGCAATTGATACTACTTTAAACGATGTAGGAAGAATTAAAATTACCCATAAAAAAGAAGATTATCTTCGTTTTAAAATTCCTACTTTACGAAATATACAATTCACTTTTCCTTACATGCATGATGGCAGATTTAAAACCCTAACCGAAGTAGTGAAACATTATAATTCTTTAGGACATGATAAAAATTTGCCAAAAGAGCTAGCTAAACCTATGAATTTAACCGATAATGAAAGAGTGGATTTGGTGTTGTTTTTAACCACCTTAACGGATACAGCATTTCTATATGACAAACGATTTAGTTTTTCAAGAGAATAAATTTAAAAAAACAACGCAAGAATTTATAAATTTTTAAGTCTAATAAAATAATAACAACATATCCCCTATGAAAAAATCTACAATCACCTTATTTTTATTGACTATTTCGTCTTTAATACAAGCCCAATATAACAATATTCCAATTCCTCAAGCGTTATATGGACCAAGTTTCAATTTAAATATTCATGAATCGGTTAAACAAATTAAGTCCAGTGGAAATCAGACTGTAACAGGGTCTATTAATAATGAAACTTTTTGGGGTCCAACTTTAATTATTAATAAAGGTGATTTGGTTCAAATGAATGTAACCAATAATCTTAACGAACCTACTACTGTTCACTGGCATGGCATGCATTTACCTGCTGTTATGGATGGTGGTCCACACCAAATTATCCCAGCGGAAACGCTATGGCAACCTTATTGGACAATGACCAATGATGCAGGAACCTATTGGTATCATCCTCATTTACATGAAACTACTGAAGCTCAAATAACTAAAGGAGTTGGAGGTCTAATTATTGTAAAAGATGCTGTAGAATCAGCTTTGGCATTGCCACGAAATTATGGGGTTGACGATATTCCAATCATAATGACCAGTAGAAATTTTGATGCTTCAAATCAATTTTCAGTTGGAAGAGCTTATGGAGACAACATGCTAACGAATGGGACTTTGAATGGTCAAATAACTTTACCTAAACAAGTCGTTCGTTTGAGGATACTAAATGCAGAAATTGAAAGAGGTTATAATTTAGGAATAGTTAATTCAACCGGAACTCCAGTAAATAGAACATTTTATGTTATAGGAAATGATGGTGGATTATTAAATGCACCTGTTGCAGTTACCAGGTTACCGGTACATGTTGGAGAACGTTACGAAATATTAGTAGATTTAAGTGGCGAAACTTTAGGTAGTTCATTAGATATAAAAGCATATAATAGTGGACAATCAAACAGTTTTCCTGGTGGAGAACCAGGTCAAACAGGGCAATTTGGAAGTGCATTAAACAATACAACTTTTAATGTATTGCATATCAATGTTGGTGCTGCAACATCAACTCCAATTATCACTATACCAACTACTTTGGCTAATAATACATATTTAACCCATGCTGATGCAACAGTTTATAGAACTGTTACTATAACAGGTGGTCAAAATGGCGGTGCGGTTCCATTTACTTTTGACAGTACGTTATTCAATATTAGCACTATTAATAAAACCCTTACGGTAGATAAAACTGAAGAGTGGACCATTGCTAATACACCAAATGCTATTTTTGGTCATAGTTTTCATATTCATGATGTGCAGTTTAAAATCGTATCTCGAAGTACTGGAAGTGTAGGAGCTTATGAGTCAGGATGGAAAGATACTTTTTTTATTAGTAAAGGTGAAAGCGTCTCTTTTGTTTGTCGTTTCAAAGATTATGCAGATGCTACCCACCCATTTATGTATCATTGTCATTTTTCACAACATGAAGACGATGGGATGATGGGGCAATTTGTAGTAACAGGAACGCCATTAGGAAATACAAATTATACCCCATCAACTAAATTTAAATTATATCCAAATCCAGTAAATTCTAAATTGTTTATTAATTTAGAAGATCCATTAGCTGATATTTACTATATTACAATAACTACGCTAGAGGGAAGAGTTGCCATGATGTTGCCTCAGCCACAATGGCAAAATGGCATTGATGTCTCTAGTCTTTCAACAGGTGTGTATATTTTAAAAATGATGGATAAAGCTACTAAGTCTATTACAACTAAGAAGTTTGTTAAAAATTAATATGAAGAATAAAGGTTGTATACCGATTTTATTTGTCTTGCTATTTGCATTTATAAACTTTTCATTTATAAAAAATAGCAATGAAAAATTAATAAAGAATTTTACTTTAAAAAGTGTTGACAATAAAAAGGTTTCACTTAATGATTTTAAAGATGCAAAAGGTTTTGTGGTTGTATTTATATGCAATAAATGTCCGATGGCAAAGTTATATTCCGATAGATTGATTAAAATAAATGATAAATATAAGAAGCAGAAAGTATATCTTTTGTCTATTAACTCTATGGATACCCTTGCTTATGCCGAAGAATCCTTTAAATTAATGCAAAAAAAAGCAGCTAAAGACAAGTTTAATTTTCCCTATTTACAAGATAAAAAACAAGTCGTAGCCAAGCAATTTAATGCCACACATACACCACAGGCATTTATAATTTGGAAGAATAAAGAAGGTAATAAATTTTCAATTAAATACCAGGGTACCATTGATGATAATGCTGCAGAACCAGAAAAGGCAACTAATCATTATTTAACAAGCGCAATTGATGATTTGCTGCAAAACAAACCCGTTGCAAAACCAAAAACAGACTCCTTTGGCTGTAGAATTTTTTTTAGGGGCGAAAAACAAAATATGTACTAACAATAACTATAATCATGAAGAAACTATCTTTACTATTTATTATTACAGCCAATTGTGCTGTTTTTGCACAAACTAATCCGGCAATAACTTCTTGGTTGATTAACACCACTGGAATCACAGGTCGTCATTATGTTGCAGGAAACTCTACTGCTTTTACAGATGCAGTTCAGGCAAATGTGCAAACCGTTCAATATAATGCAACCTATGCCTATGTTTCTGCTACTGGAATTCCAGCTTATATCACAGGTCCTTTTGGAGATGGAAACAATTTTGTAGCTACAGCTCAAAATAAAATATTCAGAATTCCATTAGCACCAATACAAGGTTCAGGAACAGTTGCAACTACTGGAGGAAATATAGGTGTTTTTATAAATGGTGTAGCATTATTTGACTACCGAGATGGAGTTTCATGGAAAAATTCTACGAGTTCTCTTTGTGGTGGACCAATAATGCCCCCTTGTTCAGGAGACGGAAAATGGAATAGAGATGCCGTTGTTGGAGAAAGACTTGGTTTTGATTGTGCCAAAGCGCATCCAGCAATGGGAAATTACCATCATCATCAAAATCCAAGTGCTTTTGGTTTAGATTTAAATGTGATTTCTGACGTATGTACTACCTATCCGTCAGATGGATTATATGCCATTAATCCAAATATACATTCTCCATTACTGGGTTTTGCCTATGACGGATTTCCAATATATGGTGCCTATGCGTATGCTAACACTAATGGAACTGGTGGAATTGTTAGAATGAAATCAGGTTATCAATTGCGTAGTATCACTACAAGAACTGTATGGGCTGATGGTACTGATGTACTAGATGGTCCTGCAGTTAGTTCAACCTACCCATTAGGTTATTTCAGAGAAGATTATGAATTTGCTTCACATCCTAATGACCCTGCCTATTTAGATAGTCACAATGGTCGTTTTCGTGTAACTCCAGAATATCCTGCTGGAATTTATTGTTATTTTGCAACTGTTGATGCTAATTACAATTCAGCTTATCCGTATGTAGTGGGACCCACGTTTTATGGAAATAGAACGGTCAGTGTTGTAGCAAATGTTCCCGATGGAACGGAAACTTTGGCAAATAATTCAATAATGAATACAGATTTTAAAGTTACCGTTGCGCCAAACCCAGCATCAGAGTTTATTGCAATTCAAACTCCAATGGCTGAAAATGATTTAGATGTTTATTTAATAAATGAATTAGGTCAAACCGTAAAATCAAGTAAAATTTTTCAAGGAAGTACATTATCAATTATAGAAACAGAAACAATATACAATGGTATTTATTTTGTAAAAGTTTCGGATGGAAAAAATGATAAAACTGTAAAAGTTATAATCAATAAGTAAGTCTTAATTGAATTTTATTGGTAATAAAAAAGGGTAATCGGTAATGAACATTATTTTATTAAATCCTATTCTATGAAAAAAAAATATTTAGCAATTTTTATAATTCTATTTATTTCATTTAAGTTAACAGCTCAACGTAATGTTGTTGTACTAATTGCCGATGATTTAGGAAAAGATTTTTGTGATATATATACAAATCATGCAACTAATACAGTTCACCTTACCAATATTAGAAGATTACTCAATAAAGGTATTGTTTTTAACAATGCATGGTCAAACCCACTTTGTTCACCTACGCGTGCAGGAATGTTGACAGGTCGTTATAGTTTTAGAACTGGTGTAGGAGATGTGGTGGATGGAGGCAATACAAAATTGAATCTCAATGAATATATTATCCCGAGAGTATTAAATAATTATAATCCTAATGGTATTTCCAAAGCTTTATTTGGTAAATGGCATTTAACTACTTTTGCAGCAGCTGGATATAATTATCCGACCGATATGGGATTTGATCATTTTGAAGGAAGTCTCTCAGGAGCTTTAGGACAACCTGGTCAACAAGCAAATGGTTACTATAATTGGACAAAAATTACAAACGGACTAAATACTACATGCACTAATTATGCTACAACGGAAAATGTCAACAATGCTATTAACTATCTCAATAGTCAACCCGCTACAAAACCTTTTTTCTTATGGTTGGCCTTTAATGCACCTCATACTCCCTATCAATTACCTCCTGCAAACTTAATTTCGAACACAAGCTTAACTGGTGTTCAAGCTGAAATAACAGCAAATCCAACGCCCTATTTTCAAGCTATGGTTGAAGCCATGGATAACGAAATAGGACGTTTTTTTGATTATTTGATTAGTATAGGTAAATGGGATACTACTGATTTTATTTTTATTGGTGATAATGGTGATGATTCTTATGTAGCACAATCAAATCCTGCCAAGGGAAGTATCTATCAAGGGGGTATAAACGTTCCTTTCATTATAGCAGGTCCTGATGTAGTAAATCCTAACAGAACAAGCGATGCTTTGGTGAATACAACAGATGTCTTTGCAACCGTTTTAGAAATGTTTGGCAATACTAATTGGCAAAATCAAATTCCAAACACCACAATTGTTGATAGTCATAGCTTAATGCCAATACTTAGTAATGCAGCTATCTCAGTAAGGCCATGGGCATTCTCAGAAGTTTTCAG
>CALPPS020000097.1 GCA_943325515.2 Flavobacterium psychrophilum | reverse complement strand
TCTAATGTTTCGTTTGAAGAAAATGGCAAACGAATTGCTTTTGATATTTCGCCCGTGAATACGGTTTTGAATTATTATGCTAACCAATTAGGGTTGGATTATGATGATAGAGGGAAAATTTCAAAATCGGGGAAAATCAATTCTGATTTGTTAAATGCTTTGAATGCTTTGGATTATTATCAAAAGCCGTTTCCTAAGTCATTGGGGGTTGAATTTGTGAAGACTGTGGTTTTGCCTTTGATGGAAAATTACGCCATAGCTACTATTGAAGATAAAATGAAAACTTTCACTGAGCATGTTGCGATGCAAATAGCTTTGGCTTTGCCAAACCCACAAGGTAAAATGCTTATTACTGGTGGTGGTGCTTATAATGATTTTTTGATAGCTCGTATGCAACACTATCTTCCAAATTTGCACTTGATTATTCCAGATGGAAAAACGCTGGAATATAAAGAGGCGCTAATCTTTGCACTACTTGGAGTATTGAAACTACGTGGTGCGATTAATGTGTTGCAGAGTGTTACTGGTGCGAGAAATAACCACTCTTCTGGAGTTGTATATTCCAAATTTTAATTTCTTACTTTTATTTAAAAGAATGTCAGGATAAAAAAATGGTGGCTCTTAAAAATATTATATAAACATTATATTTGCACTACAAACGAATAAACAAGAATGAAAGAATTACTTAAAAAATTTGAAAACAAACAGCCCGAAATAGTCTTCAACTGGAAAGATGTAGAAACAGAAGCCGAAGGTTGGACCGTAATCAATAGCCTACGTGGTGGTGCTGCCGGTGGTGGAACGAGAATGAGAAAAGGATTGGATATGAACGAAGTGCTTTCGTTAGCTAAAACTATGGAAGTGAAGTTTTCGGTTTCTGGTCCTGCTATTGGTGGAGCAAAATCGGGTATCAACTTTGACCCAAATGACCCTAGAAAAAAAGGTGTTTTGCAACGTTGGTACAAAGCGGTTTCGCCTTTATTAAAAAGTTATTATGGCACAGGAGGCGATTTGAATGTAGATGAAATTCACGAAGTAATTCCTTTTACCGAAGAGTGCGGTGTTTGGCATCCACAAGAAGGTGTTTTCAATGGACATTTTAAACCCACAGAAGCGGACAAAATTAATAGAATAGGGCAATTGCGCCAAGGCGTTATCAAAGTAATTGAAAATCCAAAATTCTCTCCAGATGTGTTTCACAAATATACCATTGCCGATATGATTACAGGTTATGGTGTAGCAGAAGCAGTGCGCCATTATTATAAAATTTATGGTGGCGATGTGCAAGGCAAGAAAGCCATCGTACAAGGTTTTGGAAATGTGGGTTCGGCTGCTGCCTTTTATTTAGCAGAAATGGGTGCAAAAATTATTGGGATTATTGATCGTGATGGTGGCATTATCAATGAGGAAGGATTTACTTTTGAGGAAATCAAGAAATTATTCTTAAATAAAGAGGGCAACAAACTGGTGGCTCCAAATATGATTCCGTTTGCTGAAATCAACGGTAAAATTTGGACATTGGGTGCTGATATTTTTGCTCCATGTGCGGCATCTAGATTAGTAACTAAAAACCAAATTGACAACTTAATTGCCAATGGATTAGAAGTGATTTCTTGTGGTGCTAATGTGCCGTTTGCTGACAAGGAAATATTCTTTGGGAGTATTATGGAAGAAACAGATAGTAAAGTGAGTTTGATTCCTGATTTTATTTCCAATTGTGGTATGGCAAGAGTATTTGCTTATTTCATGGAGAAAAAAGTGCAGATGACGGATGAGGCTATTTTTTATGATATTTCAGAAACCATCAAGAAAGCATTAGTAGATGTACATAATTTGCATGCTGATAAAAAAAATATCAGTGCATCGGCATTTGAAATTGCTTTGAAACAATTGGTTTAACAAAAAAATAGCAGCGCGGTTTACACAATATTTAGTACTTTTAAACGTTATTAGTATATAAACAAAGAATAGCAAAACATGAGTTTTAAAATTTCAACAGATGAAAAAAAATCCTTAGGGTTAGCCATTTTGGTTTACGGTTTGCTGTTGTTAATTCTTTTTTTATTTCGTTTTTGGCCTCCGGCTAATATGAAACTCATGGGCGGTGGTGGCGGTGGTGGCATCGAAATGAACTTTGGCGATACCGACTTTGGCATGGGTGATAATTACAAAAGCGAAGTCTTGAATGTAAAAGACCAAACTAAAGTTACGCCAGTAAAAACAACACCTGATGAAGATGTGATTTCGGATGATAATGCTGATAATAATGATGTGGTTATCCCGAAAAAAGAAAACATAAAGAAAACACCTGTTGCTATCAAAAAGGATGTAAAACCAGTAGCCCCAAAACCTACGGTTTCTAAAAGTGCTAATGATGCTTTATCTAGTATTTTAGGTAACAAAAATGGTGATGGAAATGATACTAAAGCTGGAAATAAAGGAAATTCAAACGGAAACCTAAATACAAAAGGGTATTATGGTAACGGAAGTGGTAATGGAAATGGAAATGGTCCAGGCACAGGACCTGGCACAGGACCTGGCTACGGACCTGGAACTGGCGGCGGAACTGGTGGTGGCACAGGATATTTACTAGGGAATAGAAAGGCTCTTAACAAACCACAACCCGATTATACTTGCCAAGAGCAAGGTAGAGTTGCCGTACAAGTTTCTGTAGACAGAAATGGTAATACCATTAGTGTAACAGCTGGTGTGCAAGGAACAACTAATACAGCAAAATGTTTACTAGATCAAGCTAGAATAGCAGCCATAAATACCAAATGGCAAGCCGATAGTAATGCTCCTGAAAAACAGGTTGGAAAAATCATTTATACCTTTAGTTTGAATTAATTTCATGAAATTTAGCATATCCTTTTTTCTATTTTTCCTCAATTTTGTTTCATTTTCACAAATAAAAGTTGTGGTTTACAATGAGAAAACAGACACAGGTTACAACGTTCTGGTAGACAATAGCGAATACTGTCCTGTTTCAATTCTTCTTAATCTTGAATTAACAAATTTATCTTCCAGTAATGGAAATGATAAGATTTTTGTTGTTCCTGCCAATACAAAAAAAATTATTTTGACTTCACTTCAAATTGTTAAGTCAAATACTTCTTATGGTATGAAATACAAAACACGGATTAACTATGGTGATAGTACATTGAGTACCTCTGAAGACTATTCTTATTCGTTGCCATTTAGAACAGGGAAATCTTTTAAAGTTTTTCAAGGATATAATGGCAATTTTTCACATCAAAATGAAGATTCACTAGATTTCACAATGCCTGTTGGCACGGAAGTAGTGGCTGCAAGAGATGGAATTGTTATTAAAGTGGTAGAAAAAAATAATGGAAACTGTCCAGAACGAAAATGTGCCGAGTTCAACAACTATATTATAGTATATCATAATGATGGCACTTTTGCTAAATATGTTCATCTTAAAATGAATGGTATAACTGTTAAAGAAGGAGATATTGTAAAAGAAAATGACTTGCTAGGCTATAGTGGAAATGTAGGTTGGTCTAGTGGTCCACACTTACATTTTATGGTCTATTTTCAGCGAATCGAAAAAGTTGACACAATTAAAACTAAATTTAAAACCAACAATGGTAAATCCATTGAACTTTTAACTGAAAAAACAGAATATTTTAAGGATTATTAAAACCTATTTAAATGCATAATCATATTTAAACTTTTCTTTCCATAAAAAATGCCCCAATTAGTGTCTAACTTTTTGGGGCATGTTCATTATTGGTTTTTTTTGTTTCATTGTTTTATCCTTAAAAGTACTTTTTAATCTTTATGAGCTATTTTGGACTCGTTGCAATAACAAACTTTAGTTTGTTCTTTACTCCTATTTGAAGTACATCCACTAAGTCTTGCACTTGCATGGTGGCAGGAATTCTAATTACAACGGTTAAATCTTTCGCTGGGTTCATCTTAGACAATAACTTGGCTTCTAATCGGTCGAAACTTACTTCATCTTTATCTACATAAAAGCGCTTTTCTTCGGTTACAGAAAGCGTGATTAATTGTTTGTTTGTCTTCTCGTTAGTTTTTGATTTTGGCAATGTCATTCTTATTACGTTTGGGTTTGCCAACGTAGAAATAATTAAGAAAAACAACAATAAGAAGAACATAATGTCACTCAAAGAGGAAGTAGCGACTTCTGCATGAAATCGTTTATTTCGCTTTATTGCCATGTGGTCTTTGAATTATATTAATAAATTCTAGTACTTGTTTTTGGATGGCCAATGAAAAAGCATCAATGCTACCATTAAATAAATGATAAGCACTATAAGCAATAATTCCAACAATAAGTCCGGCACCACTACTAATCATTTTTTCGTATAAACCTCCAGAAATATTTCCGATACTAATATCTTCAGTTACTGAAATGCTATAGAAAATTTTAATAACTCCCGAAATGGTTCCGATAAAACCTAATGTTGGTGCTATACCCGCAATTAGTCCTAATTGTCCTAGTTTTTTTTCCATATATCCAATTTCGATATTGGCAGCACGTTCCATATTAGATTCGATTTCATTAATATTTCTTCCAATTGTCAAGACACCTTCTTTGATAATATTGCCTTGTGCGGCACCACTCCTATCGGTAGCTGAAACTGCTAAATCTATATTGGCATTATTCAAATGGTTACGAACATCAGTCATCAAATGATTGTCTATTTTGGCAGCTTTACTAATATAAAGATATCTTTCAAAAATTAGATAGAGCGTATAAAATAATAAAATGGCAATGGGTATTAAGAAAATACCACCTTTCAGAATAAATTCTAAAACAGAAACTTCATTGGTTAAAGCAGCATTAGTTGTTGCTGCTGTTGGAATAGCTTGGGCTAGGGAGTCAACTTGTAACTGCAAAAATGTACTAATCATATTTATCTATTTTTTGGCTATTAATTCTGAAAATAATTTCAATTTTGTACTACTAAAATATGCATCACAATATAAACGAAAAAAAAGATAAAAAAGTATATCGCATGATTAATTTTTTCTGAAATTATGAACTACGAAGAAACCTTAGATTGGATGTTTAACAAATTGCCTATGTACCAAACACAGGGCGCTACAGCGTATCGAAAAGATATTACCAACACGGTTTTGCTGGCCAAACATTTAGGAAATCCAGAACAATATTTGAAATGTATTCATGTGGCTGGAACTAACGGCAAAGGTTCTACTTCTCACCTGCTTGCCTCTGTTTTACAAGAAGCTGGCTATAAAGTGGGTTTATATACTTCGCCACATTTGAAAGATTATCGTGAACGAATAACTATTAATGGAAATCCTATTTCTGAAGAATATGTATGTGACTTTATAAACACTAACCAATCGTTTTTTGAAGCTAATGAATTGAGTTTTTTTGAGATGAGTGTTGGTTTGGCTTTTGAATATTTTGTAAAAGAGCACACGGACATCAACATTATAGAAGTTGGCATGGGGGGAAGATTAGATGCTACCAATATCATAAATCCTTTAGTTTCAGTCATTACCAATATAGGATTAGACCATACTCAGTTTTTGGGAAATACTTTAGAGTCTATAGCCTATGAAAAAGCAGGGATCATCAAACCAAATATTCCAGTGGTTATTGGAGAATATGTGAATGAAACCCAACCCATTTTTGTAGAAAAAGTAAAAATAACAAATTCCGAAATATACTTTGCTTCTGATTTAGTACAAGAAGATTACCCCTCAGCTTTGCTTGGTGATTATCAAATTCATAACAAAAAAACGGTTTCACAAACTATAAAAGTATTACAAAAAAAACGACTGCTTTCTATATCTGAAGAAGCTGTTAGAAAAGGTTTTCTAAATGTGATTAAGAACACTAATCTTCAGGGAAGATGGCAACAACTTGGAAAAAATCCAAAAACAATTTGTGATACGGCACATAATGCCCATGGTCTTTCGTTAGTTTTACAACAAATTCAAAAGGAGCAATTTGAGCAATTACATATTATTTTGGGAGTTGTAAATGATAAAAACTTGGAGGAAATTCTACCATTATTTCCAGAAAATGCTATTTATTATTTTTGTAAACCTAATAATATAAGAGGCTTGGAGCCCATAATTCTAAAAGAAAAAGCTAACATATTTAACCTTAATGGAGAAATATATAATTCTGTCTCAAACGCTTATCAAGCCGCAAAAAGAAGCGCATCTCCAAATGACTTTATCTACATTGGGGGAAGCACTTTTGTAGTAGCAGAAATTTTATAATTTTTTATTGTTTTTTATTTGCAGAATTAAAAAAGTAGCCTATATTTGCACTCGCATTCAGGGCGATTAGCTCAGTTGGTTCAGAGCATCTCGTTTACACCGAGAGGGTCGGGGGTTCGAATCCCTCATCGCCCACCAATACTGCCTAAAAGCAGTGTTGCAAAAAGGTTTTAGTCAACATTTAGTCAACGAAAGTTGCAAATGAAGATTAAAACCTTTTTTTATTTCCTTAAAATCTATTTTTTTAAGGTTTAATAGTATCAAAGTTTTTATCCTATTGTTGAACTTAGTAGGTAACTAGTATTTACCTCTTAACAAATAAATCAATTTCTTCTTTACTTAAACCATACAACACAAAAACCATTGTATCAATCGCTTTGTCAGTGACTTTTATTAATATTTTACAAGGTATAATATTGTGATATTTTTTCTAAAATACTATTGGTAATATTGAAATAATCTTCAATCAATAAATCTAGTTTTATTGTTCCTACAGGAATAAAATCTATATAATAGACGATTTATGAGATGTTAATAATTCTATTTTAAAAGTGTGTTGGTAACTAAAATTTATTGACTCTTCTTCTTTACAATCAACTCGCAATCAGTTCTACTTTTCTTTATTTTATTACATACCTTGTATCTATAATTACATCGTCAAAAGGCAATAAATCTTCACAAAACAAATAAGTTGCTCTAAAAGCAAAAATTGAAACAAGTTTATCTCTTCAACGAAAAATGGGACTTAAATTGTTTTCCTAAATTTGTTTCTTCGTAATCTACTGTAAACCAATAATCATCTGATGGTAATGGACTTCCGTTAAAGGTTCCGTCCCAACCTGCACTACTAGAACTTATTTGTTTCAATAATTTACCCAAGCGGTC
>CALPPS020000096.1 GCA_943325515.2 Flavobacterium psychrophilum | reverse complement strand
TTATTACCTATATTATTGTTTCCCTTAACGGGAATAATTAGTGGCGAGGAAATTTCAAAAGTTTATTTTAATGAAGTCGTTTTTTTATATATAGGAGGTTTTTTACTCGCATTATCCATCGAAAAATGGGAAGTTCATAAACGAATTGCCTCAAGAACATTAATTGTTTTTGGACAAGGGACCTTCCAAATTCTAGCTGGATTTATGCTAGTTACTTCTCTTCTTTCAATGTGGATGTCCAATACTTCAATAGCTTTATTAATGCTTCCCATAGGGATATCTGTTTTAGATAAACTTAAAGAAATATATAGCGAAAAAGAATTAGGCAAATTCAAGACTGCACTTTTACTGGGAATTGCTTATGCTAGTTCAATTGGAGGTATGGCAACTTTAATTGGGACTCCAACAAATTTGGTTTTTAAAAAAATATATGAAACCTCTTTTAAAAGTGGTTTTAAAATTAATTTTGCGAATTGGATGATTTTTGCATTTCCAATTTATTTTATTTTGATTATTGCCGCGTTTTTGATTTTATATCTCTTTTTTAAACCCAATAAAAAACTCGAAATCATTGACAATACTTTTTTTAAAATAGAAAACATGAAACTCGGCAAAACTCCCTATGAACAAAAAGTGGTATTGTTTGTGTTTTTGCTATTTGCCTTGTTGATGATATTTCGAGCGGACATCGTAATTGGCTCATTTCAAATTCCCGGATGGAGTTCACTTTTTAATCATTCCGACTATATTATAGACGCAGTTGTTGCAGCATTTATCTCCATTTTGCTTTTTATTATACCTTCAAAAAACAGACCTGGAAACACCATAATGGATTGGGAAACTGCCTCTAAAATACCTTGGGGAATTATCCTATTATTTGGAGGTGGCTTTGCTCTAGAAAAAGGTTTTGAAGTTTCTGGTCTGACACATTGGATTGCTTCAAAAATAGGATTACTCTCTGGAAACGAAATGATAATAATCATTCTAACTACTTGTTTTATTGCAATATTAATGACACAATTTATTGCAAATGTTACTGTGGCTCAAGCTTTATTACCATTATGTGTAGCACTTTCCATTTCGCTTAAAATCAACCCTTTATTTTTGATGATACCCATCACTTTTGGTGCTTCAGCAGCTTTTTTACTACCTATTTCAACTCCGCCAAATGCAATACTCTTTGCTACAGGTCAAATTAAAATGAAAGAAATGCTCTTGCCAGGGCTGATTTTAATAGTAATATCAGGAGTCGTAATTAGTCTTGCAATGAATTATTGGGGCACTTATGTGTTTGGAATAACTAATTAAACACAAAATTTGTTACATAGTATTTTTTATTTTAACCGCTTTCCGAAAGTTGAAGTTTTGAAGTTTTTTTATGATATTTCCTCAATAAAAAATTCCATAAAATCAGCATTTTATTTTAAAATAAATCTATATCGCTTACAATTAAAAAAGACATGCTTGATTTTGGAGTTTGTCTTTTTTACTGTTTGCCAAAAGTTGGTTATATATCAAACCAATTTCAAAAAATAAATAATTTAATTACACCGAACTTTTTTATTGTATTATAAATGATTTTTTAATTTAGATTAAAAATAAATATTTGATAATAAATTAGATTTGTAAATTATTTATAAACAAAGTAATATTTTAAATTATTACGAAAACCCTTTGGGCGCAATTATTTAAAAAAATGAAGTATTATTTATAATTAATTTTTTAATAAACAATTACGCAAAAAAAATAAAATTTAAAACAAGAGTTTTAGCAGTTAGAGTGTTTTTTGTACAGCAAAACGGTACAAAAAATGTATGGAGAACCGTTTTTAATGAATTTTTTCTTGTTCTCGATACGATTTTCTGAAGAAAATCACTCGATCTGACGAAAAATCATCATCAAAAACTTAGTATACCTAACGGGTTGCATTTAACTTAGACAGACCAATGAATAAAGGCAAAATGAATTAATTTAATAACAACCAACAGGCAAAACTAGGACAATTTAGTAATAAATACCATTGTAACTTTAGTACTATTAAAGATTTATTAAAGTTGCACTAACTTGAACTGATTTTGTAAAGAAAATAGTATTAAGTTTGCAGATTGAATTAATAAGGTCTTCTTTGTTTTTAAATAAGGTCTGTTAAGAAAAAAAATAAAATTATTTTTTAGGAGAATAGTATCCGTTAATCGTTTTACAAGTAAGAATGCTAACTATTAAATCTTTACCCCTGAAGAATATAAAAAACTATTATTATGAGAACTATTTTTAAAACTATACTATTATCTTTTGTTTTTTGTACCAGTTTACTTTTGGCTAATACCCAAAACTATAGCACATCTTTAAAGCCCATAGTAACCAGTTCTTCGAAAATCGTGGTGGATCCTGCAATAACCGTTTCTGGAGCATTAACTAATTTCACAACTTGTTCAGGAACTGCATCTCCAATACAAACTTTTACAGTAAGTGGAGCAGGCTTAACTGACAATATAACTATTAGCGCTCCAATGGGTTATGAAATTAATAATGGAGGAACATGGTCTAACACCAGTTTAACTTTAACTCAAGCAGGTGGCTCGGTTGCAGCTTCAACAATTTCTATTAGGATTGCCGCAACGACAACTACTATTGCAACTAATTTAACAATAACAATAGCATCAGGAAGTACAAATCAAAATATTACAGGTGTTAATGGAACTATTAATCCGTTACCTACAGCAACAATAACACCAACAACAGCGACATCATTTTGCCAAGGAGGTTCTGTTGTATTAGCTGCCAATACAGGTTCGGGTTTATCTTATGTTTGGAAAAAAGATGGATCAACAATTTCAGGCACATCAGCAAATTATACAGCAAATACGTCAGGAAGTTATACTGTAACAGTAACAAATTCAAATAGCTGTTCTAAAACTTCAGCTGCAGTAATTGTTACAGTTAATCCTTTGCCGATTGCAACAATAGCAACATCAACACCAACTACTTTTTGTGAAGGAGATTCTGTTGTATTAACTGCCAATACAGGTTCAGGTTTATCTTATGTTTGGAAAAAAGATGGACTAACCGTTCCTGGCATAGCATCAACTTATACCGCAACTACATCAGGAGATTATACTGTAACAGTAACAAATTCAAACAACTGTTCTACAACTTCAGCTGAAGTCGTTGTTACTGTTAACACTTTGCCGATTGCAACAATAACAACATCAACACCAACTACCTTTTGCGAAGGTGATTCAGTTATTTTAACTGCCAATTCAGGTTCGGGTTTATCTTATGTTTGGAAAAAAAATGGATCAACAATTTTAGGCACATCAAGAACTTATACAGCAACTACCTCAGGCAATTATTCAGTTACTGTTACAAATTCTTTTGGATGTTCTAAAACCACGAATATGATTGTAGTTGTAAATCCGAGTAGTAATCCTGATTTAGCTTCTGGAAATAATGCTACTTTATTTACGACTTATAATGGAATACCTTACATTACTAGATGTACACCAAGTCCAGCTGCAACAATAAACCTAATTAACAACTCTACTAATCAAGCCAATATATCCTCTTATACATTTGACTGGGGAGACAATAGTTTAAACAACGTGGAAATTTTCACAACTTTTAATTCAAATATTACTCATACTTATATTGCAGGTTTTTATACATTAACAGTTACTGTTACAACGAATAATAATTGTTCATATTCAAAAAGTTACGGTGTTTTTGTTGGAACAAACCCATCTGGTTCATTAGGAATTCCAGAAAATTTAACTGGATGTGCCCCATACACAGTTACATTCCCTTTATCTGCACCTGCAACTAACATTCCTGGCACTCAGTACATTATAAATTTTGGAGACAATACTTCTGTTACTTATACCCATCCAAATGTACCAACAAGTGTAACTCACACATATTCAGAATCATCTTGCGGTTCAACACCAGGAGGAAGTTTTCAGGCAAATTCTTATGTTGCATCTCTTACAGTTACAAATCCATGTACGCCGGCTCAAAGTAATGTAGGGCCAATATTAATAAATAAAGCCCCAACTGCAAAATTCACAATAAGTGCAAATCCAGCCTGTGTTAATCAAGTAGTTACACTAACTAATGATTCTGATAATGGCTATACTGTCAGCCCAACGGGGTGTGTTTCTAACCCAGACAAATATTGGACAATTTCTCCAAGTACTGGATGGACTTCTACTTCATATTTAGGTAGTAATAATGGAAATCTGACCGATCCATTAGAATGGAGTAATGGGGCTAATAGTTTATCCGTTACATTTACCATACCAGGAACTTATACAATAAATTTTTTCATATCAAATAATTGCGGAATAATAAAAAATATTTTTAAAACAATTTGTATTGAATCCCCCATAGTTCCTCAATTCACATTAAATCCAGTCGTAGGGTGTACATCATTAGCAGTTACTGCAACTAATACTACCAATTTATCTAATGTTTGTAGTCCGCTAACCTATGCTTGGGATGTTACTTATGCAGCTGGCTATTGCGGTAGTGGTTCGCCATCGCTAACTTCGATTTACACTAATGGTACTAGTGCAACTTCCCCAAGTCCATCGTTTAACTTTGTTACTCCAGGAACGTATTCTATTAAAGTCACCATCTCTGGAAGTACTTGTGGTACCGTAACCTCCGCTATTCAAACTGTAATTGTTAAAAAACCACCTACAGTTACAATAAATCCCATTTCTAATTATTGCGGTACAGCCACCATTAGTCCATCTGCTGCAGTAGATAGTTGTTCTAATATCACGACAAATAATCCAACCTATCCAGCCTATAGCTGGAGTTTTCCTGGAGCAACACCTGCAACATCCACTGCTTTTAGTCCGACAGGAATAAATTATACCACTCCAGGCACTTATACCGTTACGCTTGATGTTACTACTGAGTGTGGCACTACAAGAGACACAAAGACATTTACAGTTAAGCCGTTACCAACCGCAACCATATTAGGAGGCACAACTGTTTGTCAAAATGCCCCAGCGCCAACTATAACTTTTACAGCACCTTCTAATACAGCTGTTGCTCCCTATACCACTACTCCGCCTTATACTTTTACATACACTATATTTAATGGATTGACAACTATTACAAATACTGCAACTGCTTCTACTAGTAATACAGTTACAGTGACTGCACCTACTGGTACTGCAGGAACATTTGTGTATAATTTAGTAAGTGTTAAAAATGGTACATTACCAGATGATTGTTCACAACTTCAATCGGGTTCTGTTACTGTGGTGGTTAATCCAACAGCTCAAGTTAATCAGCCTGTAGATGTTGTTTATTGTAATACAAATACTACAGTTGCTATTCCATTTACTACAACAAATACAGTTGGCACAACTACTTATACTTGGACTAATTCTAATACAAATATTGGTTTATTAGCAAGTGGCACAGGGAACATTCTTACTTTTACCGCTACTAACCCCGGAACTGCACCTATTGTAGGAACAATTACTGTTACGCCAACACTTTCCAATGGATCTGTAAATTGTCCTGGTCCTGCAAAAATATTTACAATAACAGTTAACCCTACAGGTCAAGTTAACCAGCCAACTGATGCTGTTTATTGTAATGGCGCTACAACCGCCGCAATATCATTTGCAACAACTAATACAGGAGGAAATACTACGTACACTTGGACAAATTCGGCAGGAACAAGCATTGGTTTGGCAGCAGGAGGAACTGGAAATATCCCTTCCTTTACAGCTACTAATACAGGACCTACTCCTATTATAGCAACAATTACTGTTACCCCAACTTTTGCTAATGGAAGTGTAAGTTGTGTTGGAACTTTTAAAACTTTTACTATTACCGTCAATCCTACAGGTCAAGTCACACAGCCTACTAACGTTGTTTATTGCAACACCAATACAACCGTTGAAATCCCATTTGCTACTACTAATACTTTAGGGACTACAACTTATGCTTGGACAAATTCGGCTGCTAGTATTGGTTTGCCAGCAAGTGGAACAGGGAATATCCCTTCCTTTACAGCTTCAAATACTGGAACAGCGCCTGTAGTAGCAACAATTTCTGTTACACCAACTTTAACCTATGGAGGAGTAAGTTGCCTTGGTACTCCAAAAACTTTTACAATAACTGTAAATCCTACAGGACAAGTCACTCAGCCAACTGATGCTGTTTATTGTAATGGAGCGACTACAATCGCAATTCCTTTTACTACGTTAAATACAGGCGGCGTTACAACTTATGCTTGGACTAATTCTGTAGGAGCTAGCATTGGTTTAGCAGCAAGTGGCACAGGTAGTATTCCTTCCTTTACTGCTGCTAATACAGGGACTACCCCTATCGTTACAACAATTACAGTAACTCCAACTTTTGCTTATGGAGGTGTAAATTGTGCTGGACCTGCTAAAATTTTTACTATTACTATTAATCCAACAGGACAAGTCACTCAACCAACTGATGTTGTTTATTGTAATACTAATATAACCACTGCGATACCCTTTGCAACTATCAATACAGGGGGGGCTACTACTTATGCTTGGACAAATTCGGCAGGAACAAGCATTGGTTTAGCTGCAAGTGGAACTGGATCTATTCCTTCCTTTACTGCTACTAACTCAGGTACTACCCCAGTAGTAGCGACAATTACTGTTACTCCAACTTTTGCTAATGGAAATGTAAATTGCAATGGACTTGCTAAAACTTTCACTATTACAGTAAATCCAACAGGACAAGTAACCCAGCCCACTAATGTTGTTTATTGTAACACTAACACGACCGTTGCAATACCATTTGCTACTACAAATACAGTAGGCGCCACAACTTATTCCTGGACTAATTCGGCAGGAGCAAGCATTGGTTTGCCTGCTAGTGGAACTGGTCCAATTCCTTCTTTTACAGCAACAAATTCAGGATCTGCAACTATAGTGGCAACAATTACAGTTACTCCAACTTTTGCTTATGGAGGTGTAAATTGTGCTGGAACTGCAAAAACATTTACGATAACAATCTATCCAACTCCAACAGTTAATGCTCAACCTACCCCTTTACAAACTGTTTGTTTAGGAGCAACCGTTCCTGCCTTCACTGTTTCTTATTCTAATGGAAATGGAACAGCATCTTACCAATGGTATACCAATACCACTGGTTCTACAACCGTTGGAACAGCGGTTGGCACCAATAGTCCTTCTTATACTCCTGGGGTGTTTACTACAGT
>CALPPS020000095.1 GCA_943325515.2 Flavobacterium psychrophilum | reverse complement strand
TATGAAATTTCAATTTCATATGAATTTGATAAAAGCGATAGATGTTGGGGATGCCCAAATTATTATTAATACATTATTTGCATGTATTATTGAGCATTACAAAGAGTTAATGTATTACAAAAAATATAATTTTTGAATAGGTAAACTTATATAAAGCAAGATTATAAATATTGATAAGAAAATTAAAAAATTGATTCATTTGTTTTTTTAGATATTTACTATTAAGTCAGTCGTCTCTAGATATTTAAGCATAAATAAAGATTAAATTTATTGACTGTTTAGTAATAAGTATTTTCATCAAATTTGATATATTCCTCGGTATTTTTTCAAGTAAATTAATTGAAAATTCTACTGTTTGGCTTGAAGTTAAATAAAAAAACTTCTCAAGAAATTGAGGAGTTTTTTATTTATAAATATTCCAAAGTTCGTTCTAAAGCCATTCCTCTAGAACCTTTTATTAGTAAGGTTTTGTTTTCTAGTTTTATGGAAGTTAAAAACTGAGCGAATTCATCAAAGGTTTTGTGAAAATGGAAGTTTTCATTTTGAATTTTATTTGAAAAAAAATCTTTTCCAACAAAGTGACATTCAAAGGAACTATTATCATTTAAAAAATCCACTATGGCTTTGTGCTCTTCAAGACTTTCCTGACCTAACTCATACATATCGCCAATAATTACCATTTTATTGTCTTTATCTAGCTGGATAAAGTTATCTAGGGCTACATTCATACTACTTGGATTAGCATTATAAGCATCTAGAATAATTTCATTTGTACTTTTCATCAATAATTGTGACCGATTGTTTTCGGGGACATAACTCTCAATAGCTGTTTTAATATCATTTGTAGGAATATCAAAATAATTTCCAATTGTTATTGCTGCGTTAATATTATTAGCATTATAAAGCCCAATTAAACGTGAATTAATTTCAACATCCATCGTAACGATTTTTACAAATGGATTTGCAGTAATACTATCTATGTAAACATTTGCAGTGGTCTCGTTTTGGCTAAATGTGATTCTTTTAAAATTAGTAGTTTTAGTGTTTTGGATTTCGTCATCCAGATTTACAAAAACTGATTTATAGTTTTCTTGTAGAAAAGTATACATTTCACTTTTCCCTTTTATCACCCCCTCTACTCCGCCAAAACCTTCAAGATGGGCTTTACCAAAATTAGTTATATATCCATAATCTGGCTGAGCTATTTCACACAAAAATTCAATTTCTTTTTGATGATTAGCGCCCATTTCAACAATTCCTATTTCCGTATCATTTGTAAACGATAATAAGGTTAAAGGAACGCCAATATGGTTATTCAAATTGCCAACGGTTGCGATAGTTCTGAACTTTTTTGACAAAACAACATTGATTAGTTCTTTAGTAGTTGTT
Source organism: Flavobacterium psychrophilum (assembly GCA_943325515.2). Lineage (GTDB taxonomy): Bacteria > Bacteroidota > Bacteroidia > Flavobacteriales > Flavobacteriaceae > Flavobacterium > Flavobacterium psychrophilum_R. The sequence goes on along the minus strand of CALPPS020000095.1, from coordinate 6,014 downwards.
TTACCATTACTACCTGTCAAGGCAATAATTGGAAGTTTCAAAAATTGTCGGTGATACTTTGCCAACTCTTGAAGTGCTTTCAAACTGTCTTCTACTAAGATGGTTCTATCATCTATATAATATTTTGGATTATCAATTACTACATAATCTGCCCCTTTTTCTAATGCTTCTTTGGCAAATGTATTTGCATCAAAACGTTCCCCTTTTATGGCAACAAAAAAAGAATTGAGCTGAATGTTTCTAGTATCTATGGAAACTTTATTGCACTTTAAAAATAAATGATGTATGTTTTGAATTGTCATCTTCAGTGGGTTTAAAATAAAAAAGCCCTTAAAATTAGGGCTTTTTTGGTATTCTTTAAAAACTAAAATTAATTTCTAGCTCTTTTTTTCTTATCCGCTTTTGGTCCAACTCTAGACATAGCACATCTAAATCCAATAAAATCAGTAGCTATATCTTGTGGAAAATATCTTCTTTGTGCTGGATCTAACCAGTAGGCTCTGTCTCTCCAAGAGCCACCTTTATATACTCTTACATCATTATTAACTAAAGTAGTTCTTTTGTTTGATTTGTCATATTTCTTAACCAAGTTACCTAAACTATCTGCAGAAACGTTATGTTTAGGAGAGTCATACATTCTTTGGTCATCTCTTAATTTTCCTTTTTCATCTCCTTCTTCGGAAGCACCAAATTTGAAGTATCTAGTTGATTGTTTATCACCATCACGATAATTTCTATTGTCGGATTTATCAAAGTTTTGTCTCAAATAAGTTTCTTTATCATCAACAGGAACTTGGGCTATTTCTCCTGGCAAGTTTCTTGCTACAATTTTTCCATTAGATAAAGTGTCAAATTTTTGTGTTTCACTAGTAATTAATTCTACTTTACCATCTTCCCCAATTTTATCTTTCATGTAAACATTACCTCTGTAGTAATTGAAATCATTTGCTTCATCATCTACAATCGGTCTGTAAACATCAGCAACCCATTCGGCTACATTTCCAGCCATATCATATAATCCGAAATCATTTGGTGGATATGATTTTACTTTATTAGTAATATCAGCACCATCATCAGACCAACCAGCTATTCCACCGTAATCACCTTTTCCTTGCTTAAAGTTTGCCAATTGATCTCCTCTGAATTGTCTTTTTCCTGATCGGGTGTAACTTCCAGACCAAGGATATTTCTTTTGCCCTTTGTATGAATTATACTCTCTCTGACCTACATCAGATGCTGCTGCATATTCCCACTCTGCTTCTGTTGGCAATCTGTATTCTGGCAAAATTAAACCAGAACTTCTTTGAGCGTAAACATTCTTAGGACTATTCCCTTGTGTATTAGTAGACCCAGCTGTTTTGGGAGCTGCACCCGGTTTTTGACCTCTTTTTAAAACAAGTTTTTCGTCTCCACCTTTTGCAGTAGAAGGAGAAGCAAGATAGGCATTTGTGCTAAAAACTTTATCAGCAGTCATATCCGTAACTTTAGCGTCTTTCTTCAAATATTTTTGTGTCTCAAGGATATTCTCATTTACACGATCTGTTCTCCATTTAGCAAACTCAGTTGCCTGAATCCAATTTACACCAACCACAGGATATTCTGCATAGGCAGGATGTCTTAAATAGTTTTCTGTCATTGTTTCATTATAACCCAATCTATTTCTCCATACTAATGTATCTGGAGAAGCTCCTTCATAGATGTTTTTGTAATTCTCTTGATCTGGAGGAAAAACAGTTTTTAAATAATTAAGATACTCCATATACATCATGTTAGTAACTTCTGTTTCGTCCATGTAGAATGACATCACATGTTGTTGATTTGGAGTATTATTCCAATCATGCATTACATCGTCAGCTACTTTACCCATAGTAAATGTTCCGCCTTCAACCATAACTAGTCCAGGACCAGTGGCTTGTTTTTTGAAATTTGAAGCATACTGAAATCCTCCTTTTTTATCATTGATTTTCCATCCAGTGGCTTGAGAACCACCTTTTGAACTGGACTTTTTACTACAATTAGTAAAACCAATCATTATAACTAATGACAATACTAATTTTACAGCAATAATTTTGTTTACTTTCATACTTTTTAGTAGGTAATAAATTAGTTGCGCAATATAAGAATTAACCTTTAAACTGCAACATTTTTTTAAATTAATAGTAAATTTGCCGTGTTATGGCTAATTTGATATATAACGCAAAAATAATAGTTTTATTGTATTTTGCTTCAAAAAAAAAAATTTTTTGCATTTTTATACAAATTTAAAGAAATTTACGTTTACTGTTCACCATGAAAAAGATTATTACAATTTACTTTTTTGTTTTTAATATACTCTTTGTTTTTTCTCAAGACCAAGTAAGCATTACATTGAATTGGACTGAAAAAAAAGAATTGGCTTATGGAAAAACCTCCTATAACATTCCTCAGTTTGACATCTTAAATCTCCAGTTTGATAGTTATGCCAGAACTTTAAAATATTCTTCGAGAGTAAAACTTAATGGCCTTGCAAATGAAAATGGTTTAGAATTATCCAATATTATTTATGAACCAATTCTTGAAAGTCAACTTGGTGATTTAGCAGTAAAAGAAATTCCAACTTCCTTAAAATACTCTTTCAAAAACATCATTGCTCGTGATTTATATTATGGACAAATTACAATATCTCCTATAATTAAAGAAGGAAATTCATTTAAAAAATTAATTTCATTTAGTTATTCTATATCACAAAAACCTCCTAATAGTGTTCAGAAAACTTCAAATAATGTAAACAGTATTGAAAATTCAGTTTTAAGCACCGGAAAGTGGTACCGTTTTTATGTTGAAACTTCTGGCGTCTATAAAATTACCAAAGGGTTCCTTCAAAGTTTAGGATTGGACACTAATGTTGACCCTAGAAAAATTAAAATCTACGGAAACGGCGGAAGAATGTTACCGCTTTTAAATTCAACATCCTATCCATCAGACATAGAAGAGAATGCTATTCAATTTGAAGGGGAAAGTGATGGCGTTTTTGATAGCTCGGATTACATTCTTTTTTATGCTGAAGGACTTGACAATTGGAATGATGATTATAAATCAAACCTAAATATATATGCTGACAAATCTTATTATTATGTAACAACAACTGGCGATACTGGCAAAAGGATTACTGATATGTTTCAGCCAACAGACAATCCTACAACCACTATAACAACTTTTGATAATTACCAATTTTATGAAAAAGATAAAATAAACCTAGAAAAATTAGGAAGAATTTGGTTTGGAGAAGATTTCAGTTATAATAACGAACAAGAATTTAAATTCAAAATCCCTAATTTAGTTTCATCATCTCCAATACAGTTAGCTGTTCATGTTGCTTCAGTAGCAAGATCAAATTCTAAATTTAAAATTGAGGCTAATAGTCAATTAGCTGGAAATATAGATATTAGTGTGTCTAGTGGTACTTCTACTGCAAAAATTGGGGAGAAAATACTAATTTCTACTATTACTTCTTCCACCGAAGATGTAACGGTAAAAATAACTTTTGATAATCTAGGTGTTCCAAGCACAAAAGGATATTTGGATTTTATCAACATCAAATCGACTTGTAATTTAAAAGGATTTGACAAACAATTTAGATTTCAATATGACCAAGCAATTTCAAATTTTGAAATTGGAGAGTACCAAATTTCTAATGCTTCAAATATTTCACAAGTTTGGGACATCACAGACATCTATAATGTTACAAAAGCAGTAAATAACAATCAAAATATTTTCTCTTTCAAATCAACTCTTGGTGAAATCCGAAAATATATTGCCATTAGTACTGGCGATTATTTATATCCATCCAAAGAATCCAAATCAAAAGTGGTTAACCAAAACGTAAAAGGTAACATCTTTACTAATTCACAAGGACAATTTCAAGATATTGATTATTTAATTATAACGCCAAAATTCTTAAATGCGCAGGCTGAAAAACTAGCCAACTTTCATAGAAATAATTCTAACATGAGTGTGAGAGTTGTAAATTTAGAAGACATATATCAAGAATTTTCTTCAGGAAAACAAGATATTGGCGCTATTAGAAACTTTGCTAAGTATGTTTACTTTAATGCATCTTCAACAGACAAACGTGTTAAATATTTGAATGCTTTCGGAGATGCTTCTTATGATTTTAAAGATAGAGTTTCCAACAACACTAATATTGTTCCAATATACCAAGCTTTAAATAGTTTTACAGAAGATGAAGTGTCTTTTGCTTCTGACGATTTTTACGGCATGATGGATAATGATGAAGGCAGAATGGATTTTGGAACATTTACTTCCAACAGTGGTTTATACACAAATTTTGACTTGGGCGGAATAGATATTGCCGTAGGCAGAATGATTGTTAGTACTACTCAGCAAGCCGAGGAAATGGTCAATAAAGTTATAGAATACCATGATATTAAATCTTATGGAAGCTGGAGAAACAATTATGTTTGTATTGCAGATGATCCTTCAACTGAAAAACCAGCAGATAAATTTCTACAATATTATCAAAACAGATTAGCCAATAAAATAGCTACCGAAAAACCATTCATCAACCTAAAAAAAATACTTTTAGACTCTTATCAACAAGAAACCTCTGCTGGTGGAAAACGTTACCCTAAAGCAAGAGAAGAAATTTTTACAGCATTTGAAAAGGGAGCTTTGGTTTTTAACTATTTAGGGCATGGTGGTCCAGAAGAACTAGCAGAGGAAAGAATATGGGAAAATTCAGATGGGCAAAATTTAAATAACAGGTATAAATACCCATTGTTTATTACTATAACCTGTGACTTTTCAAGATTTGACAATCCTTACAGGCCCACTGCAGGCGAATTCACTTTCTGGAATCCTAAAGGTGGTGCTATCTCAATGATAACCACCATTCGATCCATTAATCAAGGTGCTGCACAGAATTTTAATGACACACTAGCACAATTTCTTTTCTCCTTTGGAAGTGATCAATATTACTCAATGGCAGATGCGTTGAGACTTGCAAAAAACACTAGCCCAAACACAGCAACAAATGTGGTTTTTTATCTTGGCGATCCTGCTGTAATGCTAGCTATACCAAGACCTAAAATAGTACTTACAAAAGTAAACGAAATGCCAGTAACCGGCCCAATAGATGATTTTAAATCTTTGGCTTATGTAAAACTTTCTGGAGAAGTTTTAGATGAAAACAATAATTTGTTTACTCAATACAACGGTGATTTAACAGTAAATATTTTTGATAAAAAAATTACATTAACCACACTAAGAAATGATGGTGCAGATGCAATAAACGAAACAGGACAAACAGCTACGAATATGTCATTTAACATTTTAGGAGAAACTATTTTCAGAGGAAATGCTTCCGTAACTAATGGGAAATTTGAATTTGGTTTTGTAGTACCAAGAGACATCCGAATACCAGTTGAAAAGGGAAGAATTAGTTTTTATTCTAAAAAAAATCAAATGCTTTTAGATAAAACAGGATACAATACCGATATTAAAATTGGTGGCATAAATACCAACGCAGTAGCAGACAACATAGGTCCACAACTAAAATTATACATGAATGACGAAACTTTTGTCAATGGCGGAATAACGAATGCGGCGCCTTTTTTATTAGCCCAATTAGAAGATGAACATGGAATAAATACCGCTAGCGGAATTGGACATGATATTATAGGCATTCTTGATGGTGATGAAACAAAGCCCTACATTATGAATGATTATTACCAAACAGAATTAGATGATTATACCAAAGGAAGAGTTTACTTCCCATTCAGAAATTTAGCGGTTGGTATACACACATTAACATTTATTGCATGGGATGTTTATAACAATAAAGTTTCTGCAGACATACAATTTGTTGTTGTAGGAGATGAGAATATCGCACTTGATCATGTCTTAAATTATCCCAATCCATTTGTAAGTTACACCGAGTTTTGGTTCTCACATAACAGACCATTTGAACCCTTAGAAGTGCAAGTGCAAGTGATGACCATTACTGGCAAAATTGT
>CALPPS020000094.1 GCA_943325515.2 Flavobacterium psychrophilum | reverse complement strand
ATAATTGGTATTCGCTTTCTGAATGAGTTTATCCAAAATAAGTTTCTAGATATAGTTCATCAAATAATATAAATTTAGCTGAAGCAACATGTTTTAGATATTCTTCCTTAAACAGTTGCTTTTCTTTATGATTTGTGGCTAAGTGATACCCGGTAATTGCATGAAAAATTAGATAGTAATCATTATAAGCTGCTCCATATTTAGAAATCGTAGTATCTAAATTTTTAAAGACATGATGAGCTCGTTTTAAATCCTTATTTTTATAACTAACCATGACATCAATTAGATTGTATATAAACAAATCCAAATAGGAATGCATGTGCAATTTATCTATAATTTCTTCAAAATAATTCTCTAGTAAGTAGTTTAATTTTTGTATTCTCTTTAAGAGTAGTAATGCATGAACAAATTCATGAAAATATTGACGAATATGCGTTTCTTTTTTAATAAAAGATAAAAAATCGTTCCAAACAATTGCTTCTTTCTCTTTGTTTTGATTTTGTGCTGCACATAGCATTTGATAGCCATAAAATCTACCAACAAGCACCTCCGGTAACGATTGCAATTCGGTTATTGTAAGGTTGTTGATTATAGGTAATTCTTTATTCTTATTAAGATAGAGTTTCAATCCACTTAAAAGTTTCAAAAACAATTGTTCTTCACTGATTAAGGATTCTTGTTCTATTTTTTCAAGAATAATACCATACCTTTTATTTAAACCCATGATGTCTATATAAATATAGATTACGTTTTCTCTAAAGTTTTTGTTTGCTATCAATTTCTCTATGTTAGTTACAAAGCTTTCTTTAGAAATTCCATATAAAAATATAAAAAGGATATAGGCAACATTCGTTTGAAAATGATTTATTGGAAGCTTATTTTTAAAACAACTAATGTTGTTTTCATCGAATAATGCAGTACAATAGTCCCATTTTTCATTATGAAAAGCGTGTTCAAATAGTGAGATAAAAACGGTATTAGACTCTGATTTTTCTATTAACTCACTAAGAAATTGAAATTCATCTGCAGTAAGATTTTTTTTTAACTTTAGGTTTTGCAACCTGGCATCAGCATACCATTTTTCATATTCATTTTTTTTCTTTACAAAATCTTGGTAGGAAGCATATTCTAAAAAGGTAGCTAAAACATCTAGAGTGGAATTGTTGGATTTCCGCATTGGTATCAAATTCCAAAAACGTCTTAAAGTACTTAAACTAATAGGGTCACTAGTATATTCTTGCAGAATAGCAAGAAATGATTTTACATCCGATGTAGTATTTATTTTAAAACCTACTTTTTTTTCTATATCGGTTCGGAGGTGTCCGTGAAAAATATCCATAAATAGTAATGAAATTCAAAATTATAAATATCTCCCATATTGAAAGTACAAAATATTTAAGTGAACACAATATGAGCAATATTAAAGATTTATTATGAATAATATTGTTGCAAATAATATTTAGAAATAAAAAATATCAACTTTAACTTAAAAAAATGAAAAAAATTATCTGTTTATTTATTGTATCAATTACTTTAAATTCTTGTTCAAATTCATCAAAAATTGAAAATAAATATTGGATTGAACAAAATGAATCCTATAAACCAGAAATTCTATTCTTTAAAAATGGTGTTATGGATAACTTGACAAGAAACAAATCTATAACTTATGAAATTAAAGATAATTTTATTAATGCTCAGAAAGGAAATACAACTACCAAAATAGAAATTAAAGAATTAACAAATGATATTTTGACATTAATTGTAGACAACAAAATTATATCATATAAAGAAGCCAAACCTTCTGATCTTATTCTAGGAAGTTGGAAAAGTAGCGATTATAAAATGGAATTAGATGGAGGTAATAGCACTTTTGAGTTAGAAGCAAACACTAATTTTAATTCTACATTATTTAAGAAAAGATATGCTAAAGATTGGAAAGAAAATGATTCATTAAAAGATATAGCAATCGCTGAAGCAGAAAAATTTAATGAAGATGGAACATATACATACAACAATAATGAGCTGACATTAAACGGAAAAAATTATAAAGCTGAATTATCAGAAGATAAAAAAGAATTACAATTAGATTTTAAAGGTAAAAAAATCATGTTTAAAAGAGATTAGTAGTATTAACTAAAAACAAAGAATTAAAATCCTATTTAAAAAACTAAATCAAAATGAATATTATGAAATTATTTAAATTTTTTCTGATTGGAATATTAATACTATCACATCAAATTATATTTTCTCAATCAAATTTATCAATAGAAAATCAGTCTATTGCTGATGATTTTATAGGAACAGATGATTACTTAATTGTCAACGAACAATTTGTCTCAACAAAAGAAAGACTTATGTTTAAAGAATTCAGAAAATTTAATGTTAATGAAATTGACAAATTAAAAGTTACTTTTCCCAAATATTTGATGGTTGATACCAAAACAAAACCAGGGAAAGAAATAAAACAAGTTATCAAAAGTGAAACAGTTTATACTGATTTACAGTTTGATTTTACAGATGCCCCTTTTATAGTATTTATAAACTCAGAAACATCAATCGATAATAAATTTTATTATCAAAAATATAGATTTTCAGATTTTATTGTAGCAAAATATGTAACGGAAAAGTCCAATGAAATATTTTACATATGTAAATTAAATATTAATAGTGATACTACTTATGGTGTTTTTGCTGAATCTGACTTAGATATCAGCAACAAACAAAAAAATTATGACTTTGTTATAAATGGAAATGAAAGTCTCAATTTAGAAGATATTAAAACTGATGCAAAAAAATATTTAAAGGGATATTTTTCTAATATATTTCCTGATAACGAAATATATTTATATGATGTTGTTTATGATATTAATATTGTAGGAAGCGAGCAAAAAGCAAAATTCGTTACTACTGCAATATCAAATACTAAAGAAAACAAATTAAACATCCAGGATTTCTATTCCACTGAAAAGCATAAGCCAATTGAATTCAAATATAAATCATCAATAAATATTTATAAATTACTATCAAATCCTATTATTATTGATTCGATAACAGGAATTAAAAATCTACAAAATTCTGCATTTCGCTATTGGGACAAAGAAAATCAAGATATTAGAATTAATGATGAAGCAAAATTAATGAGACAAGCTTTGAATAACTTCACTAAATTTAATACTACATATTTCACAAATAAGTTAAAGGACTTATCGTATCTAAAAAGTATTGAGAAAAAACCTTACATACTTAAAACAAAAAGAGATGAAAGTGGTAATGAAATTGGATTTGAGTTTAATAATTATAGTCAGGAAACGAATTATAATTTAAGTCATGGAGCGAATTTAAGTATTGAAACAAATGGAACGACCGTTATATTTAAATATATGCCACAAGAAATGGGAGATTATGCAAGTATATATGATGAGTACAATTTCACCCCTAAATCAATAACTAAAGAATTTGATACAAGGCTAGATGCGTTGGATTTTAAATTCGTTTTTGTCGATCCGTTATTATTAATGGCAAACGATAATTATCAGTATCAAAAAGATGTCAATAATTTAATAGACTTTAATGCTAAGAATTGTTCACAAACTTTAAAAGAATATTATGACTATCTTCAGACAAATAATAAACAAAAAACAATCGATAATAAAAATAAAGAGATTTTATATTCAAAATATGGTAAAAAATATGTTGATCTTGCTTTAGAGGGGCAGATGGTGGTTGGAATGCCTGAAGATTTATTAGTTATGACAATGAATGTTTGGGAAATAACAAGACGTACAAATTTTCAAAATGGATATGGATGGGATTGCTACTCAAAACTTGACAGATCTAAAAAACTTACATTAAGAGTGACTAATAAAAAAGTTTCTTATGTAAGTTACTATTAAACAATACTTGTTTAAAGTAGTAATAATAATTATTTCGATATAAATACTTTTTTTTACAAAATGAATCAGTAATTTAAAAATTTATAAACTTTTTTTAGAATTTAAATATTAATGTCAAACCGAGTTCACAAATGATAACTTGGTTTGACATTTTTTTTAAAATTTGTACTATAAAATTATTATTATCAAAAATTAAAAAACAAATTACAAATGGAAAGTTTTAAGATAGAATTAGAACATATTAGGTTAGAACTTATCCACAGAAGAACAAAAAATGTCAATGTAATAAATCATCTTCGGCATTTTGTTGACCAATGGTTCTGTTATAAATATGGCTATATTACAAATGGGAATAGAGCTGCATGGGGCAAGATAATTTTCAAAGAATATGTAAGCGAAGGTGTTTTAAAATTGTTAGAAAAATATACTGAGGTAGAGTTGTTAAGTATGAAAGGTAAAAACAGATTAATTGTTGAAAAAGAACATATTATGCCTTTAAATAGAATAACAAAAAAATTACTCGAGTTGCCAACAAATCCTTCAATTGAAGAAATTGAAACTATTTTAATAGAAAACTTAAAATACGCAACAATAACTAAAGAGGAAGATAAGTTACTAACTAAACAAGATATGCCTTCTGAATATTTCGATTCTAATCATGAATTATTTAATGATTTCTTTGCTAGATATAAAAGTGTAGGAATAAAATTAATTAGGAAAAATAATGTATGTACTATTTAAATCCATTTTTAAAATTAGGTTATGAATGTGCCAATGAACTCTATTTTTCATTACTTTCCCAACTCCAAATCATAATTGGCATTCGCTTTCTGAATAAGTTGATAAGAAACAAAGAAACAAATTACAAACAACAGCAACAAACCAATAAATAGAACATAACTTCCTATTAAGAAATTCCAAAAGATAAAATACAATAAGAACCCATTACCAGTTTGTAGTAACCAAGCCAAAATTCTTATTTTAGAAAATGTTCTACCGCTGTTATTAATGGGTTTCCAAAAACCGCCTGGTTTTATGGTGGTAGCAAAGGTTTCCAATGTTTTGCTATCTGTGGGTGCCGTTAGAAAAGTAACCACTAACCAAGTTAAGCAAACAGTAATGGTTAAAATGACAATTTTAATGGGATAATACTCGATGTTATAAGTGTGCTCAATACTAGTGATAAAACGATTGACAACTGCATTGTTCTCAAACAAGGCATCCAGAATAGGAGGGTAAACCAACGCTGTCACCATTGCTGATAACTGCGACCAAGCATTAATCCGCCACCAATACCAGCGCAGCATAAAAACAGGACCAACACCCGCCGTGATAGCAAATAAATATTTAGTGATACCCACTAAATTTTCTGCATATAGGGCAATGACTCCGGCAACTACCACAATATATATCATGGCCACAATGCCCATTTTATTAGCCTTGACATCACTTAAATGAGGGTTAATGGTATGCTTATAAAAGTTTTCAATTAATAACGAACCACCCCAGTTTTGCATGTTTTGTGCTAATGATAGAAACGGGATTAAGAATAGGAGTACCACTAGGGCTAACATCCAAGTGGGAAGTATCTTTACAAACAAGTTGGTGAAAGCCAATTCACTATCAGCAATGCCATTCGTAAATCCATAACACACTGCCAAAAAAGGCAAAGTGAATAACACTACCCTAAAAAGAACAACAGCTAAAGAAGGCAGGAAAACACTTTTTGCCAAGTCGTTACTGGAGTTGGTGGCCATTAACTTTTGTCCATTCATATCAGGATAATCCAATATCGAAGCCGACCACCATTGTACCAAAATAAAGACCAAAAAAGCATTAAAGGTTTTTGAACCTATACTAGGGATAATACTAAAATTAATTTTGGAAGATTGCACTGTGGTTGCCAAATGCGATAATCCTCCAGTATGATTAAACAAGCTTATTGTTAGGATACAAAAAAGCGACATGAAAATAATAAAAAGAACAAAATCCATTCTGAGGCGCGACTTCAAACTATTGAAAAAAGTGAGTAACACAAGAAGAAGCGTGGCTAACATTATAGCGTCACGAAGTTCGACACCTATAATAAAACAAACTATTTTGCTAAAAGCCAATACACTAAAACTGATGAGAAAAGGAATGATAAGTAGTCCTAAATAGATACTTCTAAAAGTGTGAAGTGCTTTAGCTCCCTGGCCCGAATACCTAAAAAATAAAAATTCATTTTCAGTTTTTACAGGAACCTTGCGCCATAAATGTGCAAAAAACGACACACTACAACTTGACCCAATAACTGCACTCCAATACAACCACATATCAGACAACTGGCCTTTTACTAATGCCTCACAAATTAATTGTGGTTCAATCATAATACCACTCGCCATGAGCATCGAAAAGCCAATGAGCCACCACCGTTCATTTTTGGTGTAAAATAAATTGGTCGTAAAATTTTGTCTTAGAGTTTTACTTAATCTTTTCAAAAAAATGCTGTTTCTTTTGGCTAAAATAAGGAAAAAGCTCAACTAGTTTCTAACAAGAACAGCTTAAAGCAACAAAGCAAACGATTGTAGAGAGGCTGCATAGTTGTATTTTTTAAAAAACTTATTGTGTTTAATCTTTAGATAGTTAAAATCTCCTTACAGCACGAACCGCAAACCCACTAGACTTTTTACCGTTAATTACAGTGCTGCCACCGCTGCCGAAACCTATTACCCAAGCGTTGTTATCATTCTCTGTAGAACTCCAATAGACGGAAGTGTCCCAAACCGAAAATTCAAAACCATTTATATCACCTAAAACTTCGTTAACAATTTGATTCGAATTGTAGCATTGTTTTAATTCGTTAATAGCTGGTAAATACCAGTCTGTATATCCACCTGCATTATATGCTTTGCATAAGCCTGCTGCATAAGTTGTTCCTGCACCAGCTTGCTCAACAATTGCGTTAGTGTTGGCAAATCCATCTCTTGGGCTTTGAGCAGTTGGTCCAATCTCTATAAATTGAAACGCTGGAGTTGTCCATTGAATTCCTGAACTTAAATTGGTCAAGGAAGCTATAAGACCATGTTCTACATCAGCGGTTTTCCATACAGATACCACAATACCGCCCCCATATAATTCTCCTATATAATGAGTGAAGCCATTAGTGGTATTATAGTTCTGTAATGCTTCTATTTGAGCTTGAAGTTGTGTAACTTGTGCTTGTAATTGTACATCTGAATATGATTTTGTTACTGCATCTTGTGCATCAGTGGGGTCTGCCAAGTTTTTTATTTGCAAATTATTTGCTACATTACTAACTGCCAAAACATCTGCTAAGTTAGGCGTTGCTGATTGAGAGTTTCCAGAACTATTAGCATACAAAGCATAAGGCACGCTCAACAATTGTGTAGTGCCCATAGCCACAAAGTTTGCGCCTGTGCTTAATTCAATGCCTAAATAGTATGAACCATTCCCCCAATTGATGTCAGCAAACGTTCCAGTAGTGGCAGTTCCTTCTCCCACGGTTAGATTCACTTGTCCTAAATCATCCGTAGGGACATAATGGGTTT
>CALPPS020000093.1 GCA_943325515.2 Flavobacterium psychrophilum | reverse complement strand
TCATCATAGATAGTTATGTTTAATTAGTGATAAATGTATTAAAAACATTGAAAGAGTAGAACAAATATCATACTTTTGCATCTGATTTTCTAAAAATAAAGACTATTTACTCATACAGCTATGGATAGGTTTTCCTTTTTAAACGCCGCACATACCGAATTTTTCGCCGATTTATATGAACAATATCTTCAAAATCCTGATAAGGTAGAACCTAGTTGGAGAGCATTTTTTCAAGGGTTTGACTTTGGGTTGACAACGTATAATGAAGAAAATGCCAGCGAGAATTCTGTAAATCAAATAGCCAATTATGCGGCAAATGTTCCGCAAAATGGTCAAGTTTCAGATAAACTACAAAAAGAATTCAATGTTTTAAAACTAATTGATGGTTACAGAACACGCGGACATCTTTTTACAGAGACCAATCCTGTGCGTGACCGAAGAGTTTATAATCCGAATTTAGATATTGAAAACTTTGATCTGACTTCAGCCGATTTAAATACAGTTTTTGATGCTGCAAAAGTATTAGGGCAAAAGCCATCTTCGCTTCAACAAATTCTAAATCATCTAAAAAATGTGTACTGCCAACATATTGGTATTGAGTACATGTATATGCGAAACCCTGAAATCATTCAGTGGATACAGGATAAATTAAACATCAACGACAACCTTCCTAATTTTGATAATGAGCAAAAGAAACATATTTTAGGCAAACTAAATGAGGCCGTTTCTTTTGAAAACTTTTTACATACTAAATATGTGGGTCAAAAACGTTTCTCTTTAGAAGGAGGAGAAAGCATTATTCCTGCTTTAGATGCACTAATAGAAAGTGCTGCAGAAAAAGGAGTGGAACATTTCGTAATGGGAATGGCGCACCGAGGAAGATTGAATATCCTTGCTAACATTTTTGGGAAGGCAACACAAGATATTTTCTCCGAATTTGATGGTAAAGATTATGATAAGGAATATTTTGATGGTGATGTAAAATACCATTTGGGTTTAACCGCCGAAAGAAAAACAAAATCAGGCAAAAAAATCAACCTGAACTTAGCACCAAATCCATCGCATCTTGAAACTGTTGGTGCTGTGATTGAAGGAATAACCAGAGCAAAACAAGATAAATATTTTCCAAACGATTTCTCCAAAGTATTGCCCATTGCCGTTCATGGTGATGCCGCAGTAGCCGGACAAGGAATTGTATACGAAATTGTGCAAATGGCGCAACTTGATGGATACAAAACTGGAGGAACTATTCATATTGTAATTAACAATCAGGTTGGATTTACTACCAATTATTTAGATGCACGTTCTTCAACGTATTGTACTGATGTTGCCAAAGTAACATTGTCGCCAGTACTTCATGTGAATTCTGATGATGCGGAAGCCGTAGTTCACGCCATGCTTTTTGCATTAGATTTCCGCATGCAATTTGGAAGAGATGTATTCATCGATTTATTAGGGTATAGAAAATACGGTCATAACGAGGGCGATGAGCCACGTTTTACACAACCAGTTTTGTACAAACTGATAGCACGTCAAAAAAACCCAAGAGATATTTATGCCGATAAATTAATTACTGCGGGAATTGTAGATGCAAGTTATTTGGCAAAAATTGAAAACGATTACAAAGAAAACTTGGACGAAAATCTTCAAGCTTCGCGCAAAAAAGATTTGACAATAATCAAACCATTCATGCAAGACGAATGGCAAGGATTTGTTCAGGTTTCTGACGATGAAATGTTGAAAAAAGTGGATACAACTTTCGATCAAAAGAAATTAGACGACATTATTGTTTCAATCTCGACTTTGCCTTCCGATAAAAAATTTATCAATAAAATTTCTAAAATCATTACCGATAGAAAAACCATGTATGACAATGATGTCATCGATTGGGGAACTGCCGAATCATTGGCTTACGGTTCGTTATTAATAGAAGGATATGATGTTCGTGTTTCTGGTCAAGATGTAGAAAGAGGTACTTTTTCACACCGTCATGCCGTAATTAAAGTGGAAGACAGCGAAGAAGAAGTAGTACTTCTCGACTCAATAAAAGATAAAAAAGGGAAGTTCAATATTTTCAATTCTTTCCTTTCAGAATATGGTGTTTTAGGATTTGATTACGGTTATGCTTTAGCCAATCCAAACGCGTTAACGATTTGGGAAGCACAATTTGGAGATTTTTCCAATGGTGCTCAAATCATGATTGATCAATACATTTCGTGTGGTGAAGACAAATGGAACAACCAAAACGGAATTGTATTGTTGTTACCTCATGGTTATGAAGGACAAGGCGCTGAACACTCTTCGGCAAGAATGGAAAGATATTTGCAACTTTGTGCGCGTCACAATATGTTCGTTGCCGATTGTACCACACCAGCCAATTTCTTCCACTTGTTGCGTCGCCAAATGAAAACCAAATTTCGAAAGCCCTTAGTAGTATTTACACCAAAAAGTTTGTTGCGTCATCCATTATGTGTTTCTAAACGAGAGGAATTGTATAATGGAGGTTTTCAAGAAGTGTTTGATGATACATCAGTTGACAAGAATAAAGTAAAAACAGTAGTTTTCTGTACCGGAAAATTCTATTTTGATATTTTGGCCGAAAGACAAAATTTGGAGAGAAATGATGTAGCTTTGGTTCGTATTGAGCAATTATTTCCATTGCCGGTGGAACAATTGAAAGCTATTATCGCGAGTTATCCAAATGCCGATGATTATGTTTGGGCACAAGAAGAACCAAAAAACATGGGCGCATACAGTTTTATGTTGATGAATTTCGATTTAGTAAAATGGAGATTAGCATCACTAAAAGCATATGCAGCACCAGCAGCAGGAAGTCATACACGCGATAGAAGGCGACATGCCGATGCTATCAGAATGGTATTTGATAAAAATTTATTTAGATTATAAGAAAATAGAGTAAAGAAAATAGAGCAAAGATTTATAAATCTATTAAATGTAATAATGCTAACCAAACAAGACATATTCAAAACCATACAAGATAACAAAGAAACTATCAAAAGTTTTGGTGTTACCCAAATTGGTTTGTTTGGTTCTTATGTTCGTAATGAACAAACTTCAACTAGTGATATTGATTTTTTAGTTGATATTGTTAAAGAAAAGAAAACGTTAAAAAATTATATTGATTTTTGTGACTTATTAGAAAGTCTTTTTGTAAATAATAAAATTGATATCGTTTCCAAAAAAGGAATAAGTGAATTTATTGGACCTCATATTTTAAAGGAAGTAGATTATGTCAAAATCTGATGAAATACAATTCATAAAGCACATTTTTGTTGAGATAAACTATATTCAAACCATTATAGGAAAGGTTGATGAAGAAGATTTTTACAAAGATGAAACGTTAAAAAGAGCCATAACACGATCATTAGAAATAATTGGTGAAGCAACAAAAAATTTGAATATAGATTTTAGATTGAAATACAATTCAATCCTTGGAGTTATATGGCAAAATTAAGAGATAAAATAATTCATCATTATCAAGGAGTTGATTACGAAACTATTTGGAACATAATCACACAAGAAATTCCTGAATTACATTTGCAAATAGCGAAAATAATAAACGAACACGATACTTAATGATTATAGAATTTTCAGATTGAATTAGTAAATTTTAAACCTGACAAGAGCGTTAGTGTGCTAGCGCAGTATACTTTAAACTAAAAGAACATGATTTTAGAAATGAAAGTCCCATCACCGGGAGAATCGATTAAAGAAGTTGAAATTGCAACTTGGTTAGTAAAAGATGGCGATTATGTAGAAAAAGACCAAGCGATTGCTGAGGTTGATTCAGATAAAGCTACGCTGGAATTACCGGCTGAAGCAAGCGGAATCATTACATTAAAAGCAGAAGAAGGCGATGCAGTTGCCGTTGGTGCCGTAGTTTGTCTTATAGACACAAGCGCAGCCAAACCAGGCGGTTCTTCTGAAGCTTCAACATCAGTTAAAGAGGAAGTGAAAACAACAGTTGTAGAAGCACCAAAAGTGGCGGAAGTTGCAGCAACAACGTATGCATCAAACACGCCATCACCAGCAGCTAGAAAAATATTAGAGGAAAAAAACATCCAACCTTCAGAAATTGTTGGAACTGGAAAAGATGGCAGAATCACCAAAGAAGACGCTGTAAAAGGAGTTCCTTCTATGGGGACACCAACAGCGGGTAATCGTGGCTCACAAAGAACAAAATTATCAATGTTGCGTCGCAAAGTTGCCGAAAGATTAGTTGCTGCAAAAAACGAAACAGCCATGTTAACTACTTTCAACGAAGTAGATATGACTGCAATTTATGCTTTGCGCGAACAATACAAAGAAGAGTTTAAAACCAAACACGGATTAGGATTAGGCTTCATGTCATTCTTTACCAAAGCCGTTACTCGTGCCTTACAACTTTTTCCTGATGTTAATTCAATGATTGACGGACAAGAAAAAATATCGTATGACTTTTGTGATATTTCAGTAGCCGTTTCTGGACCAAAAGGATTAATGGTTCCTGTGGTTCGTGCTGCTGAGAAATTAACTTTTAAAGGTGTTGAAGCCGAAATCAAAAGACTAGCCATTCGCGCTCGTGACGGACAAATTACAGTAGATGAAATGACAGGAGGAACATTTACCATTTCTAACGGAGGTGTTTTCGGAAGTATGTTGAGTACACCAATCATCAATCCACCACAATCAGGAATTTTAGGAATGCATAATGTGGTTGATAGAGCGATTGTGAAAAACGGACAAATAGTGATTGCTCCCGTAATGTTTGTAGCACTTTCGTATGATCACAGAATTATTGATGGTCGTGAATCTGTTGGTTTCCTTGTTGCTGTTAAAGAAGCTTTGGAAAATCCAGTGGAAATTTTGATGGATAATAATCCTAAGAAAGCATTAGAATTGTAAAAACAATATTTTGTCAATCTGACGAAGGAAGAAACTAAAAAAACCCGTCTTTTTATAATAGGTGTGCCCTTTATTTTAGGAAGTTTTTTTTAATGTTGTTAAGTACTTTGATTGCTTATTTTCAATAAAAAACATTTTACTGCAAATACAAACAATGATTATAATAATCAATAATCGCTTTGCCTTCTAGCAGAATATCTGCACCAATAATACCATGAACTGGTTTGGCTTTGTGTTGTAGTAGCGCTTGGTTCACATGTGTCATATCAAAAATAACCAAATGAAAATCAGCTGTTTTCCAACGACCAATTTGTAAAGAATTGTTTTTGGCTAATTGGGTTTTCATTCCAGTGGCACCAGCACCAGATGCTTTGGTTTTCGATTTTCCTGCAGTCAAATTAAAATAGTCAATACCTTCAAAACCCACACAACTATTGGAAGCACCAGTATCAAGAATAAAGTTCCCAGTAACACCGTTTATTTTTACTTTGATTAATAAATGTTGGGTTTTAGAAACTTTGAAGTTCAGTTTTTTATATTTTTCTTTTTTAAGTACTTCTTGTAGTTTTTTCATGTTTTTTTACCGCAAAGGCACAAAGTTTATCGCAAAGTACGCAAAGTTTTTAAATTTTACTTATCGTTTAATAATCGTAATTTTGCATTGTTTAACCTGAAACTCGCAACCCGCAACTCAAAATGATTTTAACCGATACCCATACCCATCTTTATTCTGAAGAATTTGACAATGACAGAGTCGAAATGATTCAACGCGCAATAGATGCTGGTGTTTCGCGCTTTTTTGTTCCGTCCATCGACTCGTCTTCTACACAAAAAATGTATGATTTAGAAACGCAGTTTCCCGAGAATATTTTCCTGATGATGGGTTTACATCCATGCTATGTCAAAGAAAATTATTTGGAAGAACTGGCACATGTAGAAACTGAATTGGCCAAAAGAAAGTTCTACGCCATTGGCGAAATTGGGGTGGATTTGTATTGGGACAAAACAACTTTGAAAATTCAACAAGAAGCTTTTCAGCGCCAAATCCAATTGGCAAAAAAATACAAATTAGCCATAAACATTCACTGTCGTGAGGCGTTTGATGAGGTTTTTGAAGTGTTAGAAAGTGAAAAAGCAACTGATTTATTTGGAATTTTTCATTGCTTTGCTGGCGATTTCGGTCAAGCCAAAAGAGCTATTGATTTAAATATGAAATTGGGAATTGGTGGTGTTGCTACATTTAAAAACGGAAAGATTGATCAGTTTCTTCACGAAATAGTTTTAGAACATATTGTTCTCGAAACCGATTCGCCCTACTTGGCACCAGTTCCGTTTCGCGGCAAGCGCAATGAAAGCAGTTATACTAAACTAATAGCCGAAAAATTAGCGATAATTTATCAACAACCTATTGAAGAAATTGCCCGAATTACGACTGAAAATGCTAAAGCTATTTTTGGAATTTAATACCCAAATTTTCCAAAAATTCACTTTTTTTTTGTTCATTTGTTCATCAAAAATTGAAAAACTACATGCAAAAATTTGATTCTATACGTCCTTTTTATGATTCCGAAGTAAATGACAATATAAAATCTTCACTTAATCATCCTATGATGAAAGCGATTATGAATTTTACTTTTCCTGAACTTGAAGATGATATTTGGAAAGAGCAATTGAGACGTACTTTTTCGATACGAGATTTTCAATGTAACTTTATTTACCAAGCTTTACAAAAAGTCTTAGAAAAAAGTTCTGATGGTTTATCCACCTCGGGTTTTGAAAAACTAGAAAAGAACACTGCCTATCTTTTTGTTTCTAATCACCGGGATATTATTTTAGACACTTCTTTACTCAATGCTTGCCTTTTTGAAAACGGATTGGTTATGACAGCATCCGCAATAGGTGATAATTTGGTGAAACGTGATTTTATGAATACACTTGCCAAATTAAACCGCAATTTTTTGGTAAAAAGAGGATTAACTCCAAGAGAAATGCTTATAAGTTCCAAATTAATGTCCGAGTATATTGGGCAATTATTGTTGCGCGAAAATCGTTCAGTTTGGATAGCTCAGCGCGAAGGGCGAACAAAAGATGGGAATGACGCTACCAATCCGGGGATTTTAAAAATGCTTTCAATGGGTTCGGATGAGAAGAATGTAATGACCTATTTTAAGAAAATAAAAATTGTACCCATTTCTATATCCTACGAATATGATCCAACCGATGCTTTAAAAATGCCGCAACTTTTAGCGGAAGCTAATGACGAAGTTTACAAAAAAGAAAAAAATGAAGATTTTACGACGTTATTAAGCGGAATTATTGGTCAGAAAAAGCACATTCACATTCATGTTTGTGATGTTATTGACAAAGAATTGGATATAGTTGAAGCTGAGTTTGATAGTAGTAACAAGCAAGTGCAAGCGGTTGCAAAACTAATTGATGATGCCATTTTAAAAAGTTATAAATTGTGGCCGACCAATTATATTGCCTACGACTTACTTCACAAAACTGATAAGTTTAAAACGTATTATACAGAAAACGAAAAGTCTCTGTTTGAACGTAGACTTGAAATGAAAATTGATGAAAACAATTCGCAAATGGTGGAAAGTTTCTTAGCAATGTATGCCAATCCTGTAGTGAATAAATCAAAATACGAGGATGCAATCTAAACCAAACATACTTTTGATTTATACCGGTGGCACAATCGGTATGATGAAAGATTTTGAAACGGGTGCATTAAAAGCATTCAACTTTAGCAAGCTGTTGCAAAAAATCCCAGAATTGAAACAATTGGATTGCAATATTAAAACCATTTCGTTTGATAATCCTATTGATTCATCCAATATTAGTACAGACAAATGGGTAACTATTGCCACAATTATTGAAGATAAT
>CALPPS020000092.1 GCA_943325515.2 Flavobacterium psychrophilum | reverse complement strand
TTAGTTTATCTACTAGTTTTTATATTTTTAAACTTTTAACAACACTTGCTTTCTAGTTTATGAGTAATCGCAGAAAAATGATGTTGAATTTTATCAATAGTTTCTGGATTAATACAATAACAAATCGCTGTTCCTTCAATATATCCCTTGATAATATTTGCGTTTTTAAGTGCTGCCAAATGTTGGGAAACCGTTGGTTGAGCTAATGGTAATTCGTTAACAATATCTCCACAAATGCAGGTATCTACTTTGAGTAAATAGTCTAGAATTGCTATTCGAGCTGGATGTGATAATGCTTTAAATAAAGTTGCCATTTCGTTGTGCTCTGCCGAAAAAGATTCTGATTTTGAGGCTCCCATTTTGTTAATTTATTATTATATTGCAATATTACGATAATAAAATATAATAAACCAAATTTTCGTAGTTTTCTTTTTCCTTTTGTGTTAAATCTAAAAATGATAAATAGGAAACACAAGTCCTAATTATTTTTACTACTTTTGACACTTAAAAAAAATAATCAAATGGCAAATATTACATTAGGAGGAAATCCAATACACACCAATGGTGAACTACCAAAAATAGGCTCAAAAGCGCCTGATTTTTCTTTAGTAAAAAACGATTTAAGTATTGCTACTTTAGCTGATTTTTCAGGTTCAAAACTAGTTTTAAATATTTTTCCAAGTATTGACACACCTACCTGCGCTACATCAGTTAGAACTTTTAATGCAAAAGCTAGTACTACAGCAAATACAAAAGTGTTGTGTATTTCTCGCGATTTACCCTTTGCTCAAAAGCGTTTTTGTGGGACAGAAGGATTAGAAAATGTAGAAAATTTATCCGATTTCAAAACTGGTAATTTTGGTAAAGACTATGGTTTAGAAATAACCGATAGTGTTTTGGCAGGATTGCATTCTAGAGTAGTACTTGTTATAGATGAAAACGGAATCGTAAAATATGCAGAACAAGTTCCAGAAATAGCTGATGAACCAAATTACGAGTCGGCTTTAGCAGCTCTTTAAATAAATTATCCATGGAATTTGAAAAAGATAACACCTTTTTATCTGGAAGACTCAAAAGCGTAGGTTTTTCAATCAAAGGAGCCTATAAACTTATTACTACCGAACATAGTGTAATGGTGCAATCTTCTATTGCAGTAGTAATGATTATTGCTGGCTTTATATTACATATTTCAAGGGAAGAATGGATGATGCAAATCCTAGCATTTGGATTAGTACTTGGCATAGAAAGTTTAAATACCGCTGTTGAAAAAGTAGCTGACTTTATACATCCTGAATTTCATGAAAAAATTGGATTTATTAAAGATATTGCAGCTGGTGCTGTAATGTTTGCCGCAGTAGCAGCCATAGCTGTAGGATTATTAATTTATGTTCCTAAATTTTTATAAACTTTCGATTTTAATATCGATTATAACTAACCAATGGCAAAAACAGTAAAAAAAGAAACTAAAGAAAAGGAAAAAGATCCCAATCTAGAGCTGAAAATACTGAAGACTAAAAAACAATACCGAATGTTATTTGGTTTCCTATTAGTCCTACTATCCATTGCATTTCTAGTTTCGTTTATTTCTTTCTTTGTGTCGGGTCAAGCAGACCAAAGTGCGGTAGATTCATTTACGGATAGAAATGAAACCGTTGACAATTGGTTAGGGAAATTTGGGGCTTACATAGCCAATATATTTATTTATCGCGGCTTCGGGGTGGCTTCCTTTCTTTTTGTGAAACTCTTCTTTTTGAGTGGTATTTTTTTGGTGCTAGATTTACCCATCCAGAAACTTAAAAATACTTGGTTTTGGGATTTGTTTTCAATTGTTGTCCTATCTATACTATTTGGATTTTTCGCTACCACTATACCAGAACTTGGAGGAACAGTTGGTTATGAAATGAATCAATTCCTGCAAGACTACATTGGGAAAACAGGTACCTTTTTAGGAATTATTTTTACTCTACTGGTCTATATTATTTTTAAAATAAAAGTATCTCCTGATGCCATTAAATCATTCTTTGAAAAGAAACACAAAGATATCAAAGAAGATTTAAACACTATTACAGGAATTAAGCAAACTACAGATTATAATTTAGAAGAATTTGCTGTAAAAGAGGAAGAAGACCCAAGCGAAAGCGAACAGGCGAAGCAATTAGAAGAACCTACATTGAAAACTTCTCAATTTGAAATCAATAAAGAGGCATTGAAGCCTACTATTGAACATGCTTCCGAAATTAATTTGGAACCAACTATTATAACCGTTACTCCTACCCCACAACCTGAAACAAGCAAAAGCGAAATGGGGAAGGAAATCATTATAACTAATGATGAAGCTTTTGTAATTGAAAAAGCAGCAGATGAAGATATTATGGAAGAAAATCTTGCTGCTAAATTAGTTGAAGATTTTGGGTTATTTGACCCCACCTTAGAATTGTCAAATTACAAATTCCCTACTATCGATTTACTAAAAGAATACACATCAGTAGGTATAACTATCAATCAGGAAGAGTTAGAAGAAAACAAAAATAAAATTGTAGAAACCTTAAAAAACTACAAAATAGATATTGCACAAATTAAAGCTACTGTCGGACCATCGGTAACGCTATATGAAATTGTTCCAGAAGCGGGTATTCGTATTTCTAAAATAAAGAGTTTAGAAGATGATATAGCACTTTCACTTGCTGCCTTAGGCATTCGTATCATTGCTCCTATCCCAGGAAAAGGAACCATCGGTATTGAAGTGCCCAACAAAAATCCTACTATGGTACCAATGAAGACGGTGATAGCGTCTGCTAAATTCCAAGAAGCAGAGATGGAATTGCCAATTGCACTAGGCAAAACCATTTCCAATGAAACTTTTGTAGTAGACTTAGCCAAAATGCCTCACCTTTTGATGGCTGGAGCCACAGGACAAGGAAAATCAGTTGGACTAAATGCGGTATTAACTTCCTTATTATACAAAAAACATCCAGCAGAAGTAAAATTTGTTTTGGTTGACCCAAAGAAAGTAGAACTTACTCTATTCAACAAAATAGAACGACACTACTTAGCCAAATTACCCGATACCGAAGATGCTATTATTACCGATAACAACAAGGTTATCAATACGCTGAATTCGCTTTGTTTAGAAATGGATAATCGCTATTCTTTATTGAAAGACGCTATGGTTCGTAATATCAAAGAGTATAATGATAAGTTCAAAACACGTAAACTAAATCCGGAGAATGGTCACCGCTTCTTACCCTACATTGTATTAGTGGTAGACGAGTTTGCCGATTTAATTATGACTGCGGGTAAAGAAGTAGAAACGCCTATTGCTCGTTTGGCTCAATTAGCACGTGCTATTGGTATTCATTTAATCATTGCCACACAACGTCCTTCTGTTAATGTAATTACAGGGATGATCAAAGCCAACTTCCCAGCACGAATTGCCTTTAGAGTAACCTCTAAAATAGATTCTAGAACTATATTAGACTCTGGAGGTGCCGACCAATTAATAGGTCGAGGAGATTTATTATACTCCAACGGAAATGATTTAGTACGCGTACAATGTGCTTTTGTTGATACACCAGAAGTAGAGAAAATTGTTGATTATATTGGTTCTCAAAAAGCCTATGCTAGCGCCTATCTATTGCCTGAATATATAGGAGAAGACGGTAGCAGCGTAAACTTAGAATTTGACATATCAGAAAGAGACAGTATGTTCAGAGAAGCTGCTGAAATAATTGTGACTGCCCAACAAGGTTCGGCATCATTATTGCAAAGAAAGTTGAAACTGGGTTACAACCGTGCTGGTCGATTAATTGACCAATTAGAAGCAGCAGGAATTGTAGGTCCGTTTGAAGGAAGTAAAGCGCGTAGTGTCAACATTACCGATTTAACTTCATTAGAACAATTTTTAAATAATGAACAAAACCATGAATAAAATGAACAAAATAATATCTATGGTATTATTGGTGCTTGTAAGTTTTACTAATCATGCTCAAGACAAAAAAGCTAAAGATATGCTAGATCAAGTTACGGCAAAAATCAAATCTTTTAGTAACATTTCAGTAGATTTCAAGTATACCCTTTATAACGCAAAAGAGAATATCAATAAAGAAAGTAAAGGCAACGTAATATTAGAAAACAACAAATATGTACTCAACTTCCTGGGCGTTACAAAAATATTTGATGGAAAAAAAAGTTACACTATTGTCCCTGAAGATGAAGAAGTAACCATATCTAGTGTCAACGAAAAAGATGATACTGCTATTACTCCTTCAAAAATGCTAACATTTTTCAATAGTGGTTACAAATTTTCATGGGATATATTACAAGATGTTAAAGGAAGAAAAATACAATATATTAAATTAATCCCAACAAGCTCAAAAGACACACGCAAAGAGATCTTATTAGGCATTGATTCCCAAACTAAAAACATTTATACAGTGATTGAAATGGGTAAAAATGGTACTAAAACCACACTTACTGTTAATTCTTTTAAAACCAATCAACCTTTGTCAAAAAATCAGTTTACCTTTGTGTCGAGTAGATATCCTAATTACTACATCAACAAAATAGATTAACCTCGAGGTGAAAATACTTGACAAGTACTTATTAAAATCTTTCCTCACTACATTTACTTCGGTATTTGTAATTCTTTTTTTCATATTCGTATTGCAAGTCGTTTGGCTATTTATCTCTGAACTGGCAGGGAAAGATTTAGACATCTATATGATTATTAAGTTCTTGTTATTTAAAATGCCAAGTGTTATTCCATTAGTATTACCGCTTTCCGTAGTATTAGCTTCTATTATGACCTTTGGTAGTTTTGCAGAAAACTATGAATTTGCAGCAATGAAGTCTGCTGGAATTTCATTAAAAAGAACCATGCGAAGTCTTATCTTATTTATTCTTTTTTTAAGTCTTATTACTTTCATTTTTGCAAACAATGTTATTCCTTATGCCGAATATAAATTTATAAACTTCCGAAGAAACATTGCACAAGTAAAACCAGCCATGGCCATTGCTGAAGGACAGTTTAGTGATGTGGGTGCCTATAATATCAAGGTAGAAAAAAAATCAGGTAAAAATGGCAAATATTTAAGTCAGGTTACCATTCACAAAAAGTCGATATTAGGTTCAGGAAGCAATACAGTAATCAAAGCCAAAAAAGGAGAATTAGTTAGTAGCGAAAATTCAAATGTTTTGAAATTAGTACTGAATGATGGAAATTATTATGAAGACATCATCCCAACTAAGTATGAAGACCGCAACAAATATCCATTTGCAAAAAGTGAATTCAAACGTTATGTGATTAATATCGATTTATCTAAATTGAATAGTGCCGATATGAATGACGAGCAAATTACTAATACCAATACCATGCTGAACGTTGGCGAATTAAAATACACGCTTGACTCCTTACAAAAAAACTATAAGAAAGACATAATCTCAATAAGTGAAAACATAAACCAACGTGCTATTGCCAACTATGTAGGAAACACAACAAATGCTGACTCTCCAACATTGAACATGAATAATCTGCTTCAAGGTTTTTCTGAAACAAGCAAAACTCAAATAATTAGAGTAGCCAGTAGTAATATAGACGGCACTTTGTTTTCTTTAGAAAGTTCCCGATTTGAGACAGAAGAGAAACAAAAGAACATCAACCTACATTGGATTGCATTGTATGATAAATTTGTAATTACCTTTTCCTGCTTTTTAATGTTCTTTATTGGCGCACCATTAGGAGCTATTATTCGCAAAGGAGGTTTAGGATTGCCTATAGTTTTTGCTATTTTAATTTTTATTATTTTTCATTTCATTAATACTTTTGGAAAAAAAGTAGCACAAGAAGGTGGGGTTTCTCCTTTCTTAGGATGTTGGATGTCAACAATGGTTTTAGCGCCATTAGCAATTATTTTGACCAAAAGAGCCACAGATGATAAAGGATTTAGCATCAACTTTGATTGGCTACCCAATATTTTTAATCGCATTTTCCCTTCAAATAATGAACAACTAGTAACATTACAAACTGTAACAACAGATTTTGTTACGGATATAAAAATAGAAGATAGTAATGCTTACATTGAAACAGATTCTTCTGGAAAAACCAATAAATATAAAACCTCTGAACCACCAAGTAAAAGAAACCAAAACATATTAATAGCTCAAATAGCTCAACAATATAACCTATATAGTTTAATGGCTTTGCTAACAAATATTGGCTTGCTTGTCATTTCCTATTTCGGAGTGCCTGAGACTTTATTGTTAAAAATTATTACAGTGGTTATAGCTTTAATTTTCTTTTTTACTGTCTGGAAAGCACAACAACTACTCAAAACCATAACTGAATATAATGGTAAACCTATTGAAATACCAATATTTATTATTATGACTGGTGGGTTTCCCTTCTATTTCTTGTTTTATATTTTTAATAGAATTTATGTTAACCGATTAGACACATCACCAAACACAAAAGTGTAATGGAAATAGAAAAAATAAAACTCAATACAATTGAAGAAGCTATAGAAGACATTCGACAAGGAAAAGTCATTATAGTGGTTGACGATGAAGATCGTGAAAACGAAGGAGATTTTTTGGCCGCAGCCGAAAAAGTAACTCCAGAAATGATTAACTTCATGGCTACCCATGGTAGAGGGTTAATTTGTGCTCCTCTTACAGAACGAAGATGCAACGAATTAGAGCTTCATTCCATGGTTAAAAATAACACTGACCACATGGAAACTGCCTTTACAGTTTCAGTAGATTTAAAAGGTCATGGAGTTACTACTGGAATTTCCGCAGCCGATAGAGCTAAAACTATTTTAGCTTTGGTCAATGAAGATACCAAACCATTTGATTTGGCACGTCCTGGACACATTTTTCCCCTTACAGCCAAGCAAGGTGGTGTTTTACGTAGAACAGGACATACAGAGGCCGCTATTGACTTTGCAAGATTGGCTGGTTTTAAATCGGCTGGAGTTATTGTAGAGATTATGAACGAAGACGGTAGCATGGCGCGCCTACCTCAACTGGTAGAAGTAGCTAAAAAATTTAATTTAAAACTAGTTTCCATTGAAGACCTAGTGGCTTACAGAATGCAACATGATAGTTTGATTAACAAGAAAGAAGATTTCGAAATACAAACTCGTTTTGGGAAATTCCGTTTAAGAGCTTATCAACAGACTACTAATAAACAAATACATCTAGCCTTAACACTTGGTAGCTGGAATACTGGTGAACCCATTTTAACACGTATCAACTCTACACAAGCCAATAACGACATCTTGAATACACTTACCAATGATGTAGATAAAAAGCTAGACGATATGTTTAAACGCATTGCAGAAGAAGGTAAAGGTGCAATTTTATTTATCAATCAAGAAGTGGACTCCTCTGATTTATTAAATCGTTTAACCGAGTTGAAACAATTACAAGCCGATGGCATCCTAAAAGCCCCACAAATTAAAATGGATGTAAAAGATTTTGGTATCGGAGCACAAATATTACACGATATTGATATTGCCAAGATTAAATTAATTTCAAATACTACCCAATCCAAGCGCGTCGGAATGATTGGTTATGGTTTAGAAATTACAGAATATGTAGCCTATTAAAAGAAAAAAAATCTTTTCACGAGTGTTAATTCACAGATGATGAAAGAAATAGCCTCAAGAAGAAAAAATATGTTTATTTTTTAGACTAAATCTTTTTGCCAAATGAAAAAGGTTGTTATATTTGCAACCGCATTACGCAAGTAGGCATCGACTTAATGGAGAAATGGCAGAGTGGTCGATTGCGGCAGTCTTGAAAACTGTTGACTGTAACAGGTCCGGGGGTTCGAATCCCTCTTTCTCCGCT
>CALPPS020000091.1 GCA_943325515.2 Flavobacterium psychrophilum | reverse complement strand
ACACTTGGGTCAATACCAATAGCATTATCGTTAAGAATAACCAATAAATCAGCATCAGTAACTCCAGCATGATTTAACCCTTCAAAGGCCATTCCGCTGGCAATAGAAGCATCGCCTATTACTGCTATATGATGTTTATTTTCACCTTTCAATTGCGAGGCAATCGCCATTCCCAAAGCCGCTGAAATTGAGGTAGAGGAATGACCAACGCCAAAAGTATCATAAACACTTTCACTTCGTCTAGGGAAACCCGAAATACCACCCAATTGTCTATTGGAAGCAAATTTTTTTCTGCGGTCAGTCAATATTTTATGTCCATATGCTTGATGTCCTACATCCCAAACCAACAAATCATTGGGCGTATCAAAAACATAATGCAAAGCAATAGTTAATTCAACCACACCAAGACTGGCACCAAGATGTCCTTCTTTCACAGAAACAATATCAATAATGAAGTCACGCAATTCTTTGGCTAATTGTGGTAATTGAGCGACATCCAATTTTCGCAAATCGTTGGGATTAGTAATATGATCAAGCAATTTTTTCTGCATAAGACAAATGTACAATTTGAAATTGTATTTTTACAGCAGAAAGTTAGAGTTATTTCACAGAGATTCACAGAGAAAAATGAGATTCACAAAGAGATTATTAGTGCATCTGCTTGCCGGTAGGCAGGTTAGCTGCTAATCAATAGATATTAATTTGACTTCAATGGAAAACCCTTTCACCGACGAATATTTTATGAAAAAAGCTTTGCAGGAAGCGGAACTCGCTTTTGATAAAGGCGAAATTCCTGTTGGCGCGGTTATTGTCATTGATAATAAAATCATTGCCCGTAGCCATAACCTCACCGAAATGCTCACAGATGTTACCGCTCATGCCGAAATGCAAGCTATCACTTCGGCAGCTAATTTTATAGGTGGGAAATATTTGAAAGGATGTACTTTATATGTTACTTTAGAACCATGTCAAATGTGTGCCGGAGCATTATACTGGAGCCAAATCTCAAAAATAGTATTCGGTGCTTCCGATGATCAGCGTGGGTTTGAAACCCTTGGCACAAAACTACACCCAAAAACTGAAGTAATAAAAGGTGTGCTAGCGCAAGAATGTGGTAATTTGATGGTCCGTTTTTTTTCCTCAAGACGAGGATAAGTTATTCTTGACTTACTATTTAATGTGCTCAAATAGCAATAAATAAAAAAACCGCCTCTCTCTCGAAAGGCGGTTTTTAACTCAGAATTTATTTCAGAGTATTTACTCTTTTATCTCCTTTCCTTCATCATCGAAGAAACGGTATTCAAGATACGTGTAAGCGTCACGTGGTATGATTTTTACCCATTTTTTATGCTCAAAAAACCATTTTGAGCGTAATGATGGAAAACCTTTTTTAAGGTATGCGGCCACAAAAGGATGAACATTTAATTTCACGCTCTTATGGTCTTTTATAATCTTTTCAAGCGAAAAAGAAATCTTATCTATAATCTGAATAGGAGCATCAACATCGCTCATCAAGTTATTAGGATTTTCTTCTCTTGTTTCAATATTTACTTCAGGTCTTACCCTTTGTCTAGTAATTTGAACTAAGCCAAATTTACTCGGAGGTAAAATCTTGTGTTTTGCTTTGTCATCGCTCATCTCTTCTCTCAAAAAGTTGAACAACTCCTGACGGTTATCTGGATTTTGTAAATCAATAAAATCCACTACAATGATTCCGCCCATGTCACGAAGACGCAATTGTCTTGCAATCTCCGCAGCAGCAATCATGTTAACCTCCATGGCAGTGTCTTCCTGATTAGTCGCTTTGTTAGAACGATTACCGCTATTCACATCAATGACGTGAAGAGCTTCAGTGTGTTCTATAATCAAATAAGCACCTTTGCTCATTGATACTGTTCGCCCAAAAGAAGTCTTAATCTGTCGTTCGATATGATATTTTTCAAACAACGGAGTGTCTTTAGATTGGTAAAGCTTAACTATTTTTTGTTTCTCAGGAGCTATTTCGGCTAAATACTCCTTTGTTTCTTGGTACAACTCTTCATTATCTATCTGAATACTCGTGAAAGTATCGTTGAATACATCCCTCAAAATAGAGGAAGCTTTATTCATCTCTCCTAGTATCTTTGACGGATGATGAGCTGTTGGTAATTTTTTACTCATTGCAGTCCATCTATTCATTAAGTTCTGCAAATCTTTTTCTAATTCGGCTATGCTTTTGCCTTCGGCTACTGTTCTCACAATAACACCAAAACCTTTTGGTCTGATAGATTGTACTAGTTTCTTAAGTCTGTCCTTCTCTTGTTTCGATTCTATTTTTTGAGAAATAGATACTCGATCCGAAAATGGGACTAAAACCACAAAACGTCCTGCGAATGAAAGCTCAGAGCTTATTCTTGGACCTTTAGTAGAAATAGGTTCTTTGACTACTTGAACTAATAATGACTGATTAGCACTAAGTATATCAGATATACTTCCGTCTTTATCAATCTCTTTTTCAAACTGAAAGTTTTTTAGGGAAAAATCTTTTAGTTTACCTGCGCTTACAAGTTTTATGAATTTCAAATAAGAAGATAAATTAGGGCCTAAATCATGATAATGTAAAAAGGCATCTTTTTCATAGCCAACATTTACAAAAGCAGCATTCAAGCCTGCAACTGGTTTTCTGATTTTGGCAATAAAAATATCGCCTACTTGGAAGTTGCTTGTTTCTTCTTGTTTGTGTAATTCGATTAGTTTTCCATCTTTTAATAAGGCAAAATCTACAGCATCTTCACCACTACGGATGATTAATTCTTTATTCATGTTGTAAATTTTTATCCATGTTGGTTGTCGGTTGTCGGTTGTCGGTTGTTGGAAAAATCCATCAACTATCAACCATCAACCATCAACTTTACAAGGATGGATTAAACAATTTAAACAGGTATTGTATTACCCGGTGAAATACTAGTATTCAGTTTGCAGTTTTTAGTTTGCAGTAAAACAGGTTACTATTTACTTACCACTGATTACTAATTTTCGATTTCAATGAACTTTTTAAAAAAAGAAAAGTAGTTTAGAACTACTTTTTCTTTTTGTGTCGGTTAGCTCTCGCTCTCTTTTTGCGTTTGTGAGTAGCTACCTTATGTCTTTTTCTTTTTTTACCACTTGGCATAAGTTAATTTTTTGTGATTAATAAATAAGTTTTATACTGCTATTTCAGTATTTGTTTTAACTGATTCAACGAATACTTTAGCAGGTTTGAATGCCGGAATATTGTGTGCCGGAATCTTGATAGTTGTATTTTTAGATATGTTTCTTCCCGTTTTTTCAGCTCTTGTTTTTATGATAAAACTACCAAAACCTCGTAAATAAACATTGTCTCCAGTTTCTAAAGAATTTTTCACTTCTTCCATAAACGCTTCAACAGTTGCTTGAATATCTCCTTTTTCAAGACCTAATTTTTCTGAAATCTTTGCTACGATATCTGCTTTCGTCATTTTCTTTCGTATTTAAATATTATGTGTAATTTTTTAAGGTTGCAAATATATGAATTTAAAAAACAATATTTCAAGCATAATCTATTAAAATTTAATCACATAAAGATTTATTTTTGCAAACATTAATTCAGCTATGAAATTTTCCAACTCTCTAATTCAATGGTATTTACAAAACAAACGTGATTTGCCATGGCGAAATAACAGTAATCCATATACTATTTGGCTCTCCGAAATAATCCTCCAACAAACAAGAGTAGCACAAGGACTCCCTTACTTTTTACGTTTTACAAATGCCTTTCCTGACGTTTTTGTCCTAGCAAATGCGACTGAAGAAGAAGTATTAAAACTTTGGCAAGGATTAGGATATTATTCTCGTGCAAGAAACTTGCATCAAACGGCAAAAAAAATAGCTTTTGAATTCAATGGTAAATTTCCAAAATCGTATATTGAATTACTAAAACTAAAAGGCATCGGCGAATATACTGCTGCTGCAATTGCTTCTTTTGCTTACAATGAAGACGTTCCCGTAGTTGATGGCAATGTCTTTCGAGTTTTAGCTCGTTATTTTGATATTGATACTGATATTGCTTCGTCTGCAGCAAAAAAAGAATTTACTCAACTAGCAAAAGAATTGTTGCCCACAGGAAAAGCCAATATTTTTAATCAAGCCATTATGGAATTTGGAGCTTTACAATGCATTCCAAAAAATCCGGATTGTGGCAATTGTATTTTTAATGCGAGTTGTTTGGCTTTAAAAAACAAGAAAGTGTCACAGCTACCTGTAAAATTGAAAAAACTAAAAGTGAGGCACCGTTTTTTTAATTATTTGGTTTTTTCAGATTCTACAAATAAAACAATCGTAAGAAAACGAACCGAAAAGGGCATTTGGCATAATCTTTATGAGTTCCCATTACTTGAAACAGAAAAAGATGATACTATAGAAAATCTTTTAGAATTAATTCAAAATCAAAACTTTGTAAACAATACAATTGACACTTTAGAGTTATGGAATTCAGAAAAATTGATTCACAAATTGTCACACCAACATTTAAACATCAAATTTTGGAAAATTAAAGTAAACGGCACTATTGAAAATGGAATTGACTGTAAATCAGCATCAGGATTACCTTTTCCTATTGTAATTTATAATTTTATTGAAAAAGAATGGTTTTAGTTTTCAAAAAAAGCACTAAATTTGAGGTAAACAAACAAATAAAAAATGAACGGTACATTAAATAAAGTAATGCTAATAGGTCATCTTGGAGACGAGGTGAAGATGCATTATTTTGAAGGAGGAAATTGCATTGGCCGCTTTCCTTTGGCTACCAATGAAGTTTATATTAATAAGCAAACAAACGAAAAAATTACTTCTACAGAATGGCACAATTTGGTTGTAAGAAATAAAGCTGCCGAAATTTGTGAAAAATATTTATCCAAAGGAGATAAAATATTTGTAGAAGGCAGAATAAAATCACGTCAATGGCAAGCTGAAGATGGAACAACAAAATATACCACTGAAATTCAAGTTACCGAGTTTACTTTTCTGACAACAAAAAAAGAGATTGACGGAGTAAAATCTCCACAAAATTTAGAAACAAAAAACACTAATTTTGAAGAATCAAACTCGGCTAGTCCAGAAAACGACTTACCTTTTTGATATTGTTTAATTAACCTTGACACTATTGGACTCTGAGCCCAGTTTAACTTTATTAGCTAATTTAGACATAAACTTACTTTTTGGAAGTATAGCTATTGTTTTTTTCTTATTTTGCTCTGCTATGGTTTCTGCAGCTGAAATAGCACTGTTTTCACTAACCCAAAATGATTTGAAAATTCTTTCGGAAGAAGATGCCTCAAAAGCTAATCTAATTTCAAAATTATTACAACGACCAAAAAAATTATTAGCCACGATATTAGTTGCCAATAATTTCAGTCATATTGGCGTGGTAATCATTTTTTCATATGTAGGCAATGAAATTTTTGCTGCCATACAATCTCCATTAATAAAATTTATTGTAGAAGTTATACTAATAACCTTTTTGATATTGTTGTTTGGTGAAGTTTTACCCAAAGTTTATGCCAGTAGAAACAATATCAAATTTTCAAAATTTATTGCACACCCTTTGACTATTTTGGATAAATTATTATCTCCCATAAGTTTGCCAATGCGAGCTGTTACTGTTTTTTTGCATGAAAAACTAGGAAAACAAAAAACAAGTATATCGGTTGACCAATTATCACAAGCTTTAGAATTAACATCTTCGGAAGACACAACGTCTGATGAACAAAAAATTTTAGAAGGCATTGTTTCTTTCGGTAATACTGACACAAAGCAAGTTATGAGTCCAAGAATAGATGTTTTTGGTATTGAGATTGATGAAACATTTGCTGAGATTTGCCCAAAGATTATTGATAAAGGATATTCAAGAATTCCTGTTTATAAAGAAAGTATTGATTATATAGAAGGAATTTTGTTTGTGAAAGATTTAATTCCTCATATCAATAAAAAAGAATTTGATTGGAATAAATTGATGAGAGAACCATTTTTTGTTCCCGAGAATAAAAAACTTGATGATTTGCTAAAAGATTTTCAACGCATGAAAAGTCACTTAGCAGTCGTTGTTGACGAATATGGCGGAACATCAGGATTAGTTTCTTTAGAAGATGTAATTGAAGAAATTGTGGGTGATATCTCGGATGAATTTGATGATGAAAATTTAAATTTTTCTCAAATAGATGATAAAAATTTCCTTTTTGAAGGGAAGATAAACTTAAAAGATTTTTATAGAATTATAGATGTTGATGAGGAAGCTTTTGAAAACAGAAAAGGGGAAGCTGAAACCTTAGCAGGATTTATTTTAGAAATATTGGGTAACTTTCCCAAAAAAGGACAAAAAATTCATTTTTCAAATGTATATTTTACCATTGAAGTGGTAGATAAAAAAAGAATTAAACAACTCAAAGTAACAATAGAATAATTACAGAATGATAAAAAAAATAATTGGTTTATGCTATTTGGGAATGGTTTTGATTTTTGTCAATAGTTGCAAAGATGATGTGTTGCCGAAACCAGCAAGTCAGTTGCGCTTAGATTATCCAGTTGCTACATATGCGCACTTTAGTAATGATTGTCCGTTTGAATTTGATATGAATGAAGATGCCATTATTACACAAGATAAAAATTGCGATTTTTCAATTAAATATCCAAAAATGAAGGCAACTATTTACCTGAACTATAAAACGGTAGATAACAATCTGAATGATTTGTTGAAAGATGCTCAAACACTAACCTACAAACATGTGATAAAAGCTGATGATATTTTGGAACAGCCTTATGTAAACAGTGATAAAAAAGTATACGGAATGTTTTACTGTGTTGACGGAAATGCTGCTACGAATTCGCTTTTTTATGCAACAGACAGCATTAAACACTTTGTGACAGGTTCTATTTATTTTTATGCGAAACCAAATTATGATTCGATAATGCCCGCAGCGGACTATGTCAAAAATGATATGCAGCGTTTGTTGGAAACGATTAAATGGAAATAAAAAAAAGGAACTCATTGAGTTCCTTTTTTAGTTTAATATAGTTTATGTTTTAATTTACCTTAACTTCTAAAACTTTATACGTTTCACCATCGCCAGTAGTTTGAACTGCATCTACAATATCTTTTGAGGAAAGAACTGCAGCATCAAAATTAACTATAGCTTCTTTTTTGTCAAAATCAACAGCAGCTTTTTGAACACCATTCATTTTTGATAATTTGGTTTCTATGGTTTTAGCACACCCAATAGCGCATGTCATTCCTTCAATTTTGAAACTCGCTGTTTCCGGTTTTGCAGCAACGGTTGCTGCTTTTTGTTCTGTTGTTGTTTCTTTTGTTTCTTCTACAAGTTTTGATGCTTTTTCTTTACAACTAAACAATAGGCCAGACACGAGAGATAAGGTCAATAAAGATTTTAAAAAATTCATTGTGATATATTTATTAATTTATTAATCAATGGTTTTATATAAACAAAAATAATTAAAAATTTAAGACATTATTCTTAAAATAATTACAAAATTTGAACTCGAAAAACACAACTATGAAATCACAGCAATTAAAATGGGTAATTCTTTTTGTTCTTGCCATGATATGGGGAAGTTCATTTATTTTAATAAAAAAAGGATTGATAGGTTTAAAACCATTTCAGTTGGGTTCACTTCGAATTATTTTTTGTGCCTTGTTTCTTTTGACAGTTGGTTTTAAAAACATATTGACCATTCCGCTGCACAAATGGAAATACATCGCCTTGACTTCTTTATTCGGGACTTTTATACCGGCTTACCTTTTTGCGATTGCTCAAACAGAGATTAACAGTACGGTGAGTTCAATTCTCAATTCTTTAACACCCCTGAATACGCTAATTCTTGGTGCGTTTGTTTTTGGCTTGGATTTTAAGCGGACGCAAATCTTTGGCGTAATCGTAGGGCTTATTGGAACAATGTTGTTAATTTTCAACGGTGCCATTCACAACCCGAATCAGAATTACTGGTACACCATTTTGGTCTTGATTGCTTCTGTCTGTTATGCGATGAATGTGAACTTTATCAAAAAATATTTATCCGATTTAAAACCATTGACCATAACCGTTGGGAACTT
>CALPPS020000090.1 GCA_943325515.2 Flavobacterium psychrophilum | reverse complement strand
CTGAAACTCAAACTGCTTCTGGAATTATTATTCCAGATACTGCAAAAGAAAAGCCACAGAAAGGAACTGTTCTGGCTATTGGAAATGGTAAAAAAGATGAACCAATGACTGTAAAAGTAGGAGACACTGTACTTTACGGAAAATATGCAGGAACCGACTTTAAATTTGATGGAAAAGATTATTTAATTATGCGTGAGGACGATATTCTTGCAATTATTTAATTAGGTATTAAAAAAATAAACAAAACAAAAATGGCAAAAGATATTAAATTCGATATTGAAGCACGCGATGGATTAAAACGTGGTGTTGATGCATTAGCAAATGCAGTAAAAGTAACTCTTGGACCAAAAGGAAGAAATGTAATCATAGGAAAATCATTTGGTGGACCAACCGTTACCAAAGATGGTGTTACGGTTGCAAAAGAAATAGAATTAAAAGACCCATTAGAAAACATGGGCGCACAGATGGTTAAAGAAGTAGCTTCAAAAACTAACGATTTAGCTGGCGATGGAACTACAACTGCGACAGTTTTAGCACAAGCCATTGTTAAAGAAGGCCTGAAAAACGTAGCTGCAGGAGCCAATCCAATGGATTTAAAACGTGGGATTGACAAAGCCGTTGAAGCTATCGTTGCTGATCTTGGAAAACAAGCTAAAGTTGTTGGAAGTGATTCTGAAAAAATAAAACAAATTGCCTCTATTTCAGCTAATAATGATGAAGTAATTGGTGAATTAATTGCAACTGCTTTCGGAAAAGTAGGCAAAGAAGGTGTTATCACAGTTGAAGAAGCTAAAGGAACCGACACCTATGTAGATGTTGTGGAAGGAATGCAATTTGACAGAGGATATTTATCTCCTTATTTTGTAACCAATCCGGAAAAAATGAATGTAGAATTGGAAAATCCATACATTCTTTTGTACGATAAAAAAGTATCTTCTTTAAAAGAATTACTTCCGGTACTAGAACCAGTTGCTCAATCTGGAAAGCCATTATTAATTATTGCTGAAGATGTTGATGGTGAAGCTTTATCAACTTTAGTAGTAAATAAATTACGAGGTGCATTAAAAATTGCAGCCGTAAAAGCGCCAGGTTTTGGTGATCGAAGAAAAGCCATGTTAGAAGATATTGCTATTTTAACAGGCGGAACAGTAATTGCCGAAGAAAGTGGTTATACACTTGAAAATGCAACTTTAGAAATGTTGGGGACTGCTGAAAAAGTAACTATCGATAAAGACAATACAACGATTGTGAACGGAGCTGGTGAGGCAGACATGATAAAAAATCGTGTAAACCAAATCAAAGGTCAAATGGAAACTACGACTTCTGATTATGATAAAGAAAAACTACAAGAGCGTTTGGCTAAATTAGCTGGTGGTGTTGCAGTTCTATATGTTGGAGCCGCTTCTGAAGTAGAAATGAAAGAGAAAAAAGACCGAGTTGATGATGCATGACACGCAACCCGTGCCGCTGTTGAAGAAGGTATTGTTGCTGGTGGTGGAGTTGCTTTATTAAGAGCAAAATCTTCATTAGCATCAATCAAAGCAGATAACGCAGATGAAGCTACTGGAATTCAAATTGTTTCTCGTGCTGTAGAATCTCCATTACGTACAATTGTTGAAAATGCTGGTCTTGAAGGTTCAGTAGTAGTAGCAAAAGTTTCGGAAGGAAAAGGAGACTTTGGATACAATGCCAAAACAGATGAATATGTAGATATGCTAAAAGCAGGAATTATTGATCCTAAAAAAGTAACTCGAGTGGCTTTAGAAAACGCTGCATCTGTTGCTGGTATGATATTAACTACCGAATGTGCTTTAGTAGAAATAAAAGAAGAAACATCTGGTGGTGGAATGCCAATGGGCGGTGGAATGCCAGGAATGATGTAATCTTATCGCATAAGTTTCATAAAAAATACCTCAAAATTAATTTTGAGGTATTTT
This sequence comes from Flavobacterium psychrophilum, assembly GCA_943325515.2. Lineage (GTDB taxonomy): Bacteria > Bacteroidota > Bacteroidia > Flavobacteriales > Flavobacteriaceae > Flavobacterium > Flavobacterium psychrophilum_R. The sequence continues at coordinate 6,497 of CALPPS020000090.1, read as the reverse complement.
TTTTTCTACTAAATGTTTTTTGGTGATTTTTTAAACATTTTCAAAAAAACCGGAAAAGTTGAAACCAATATAATTCCAATAACAATTTTCTCTATATGATGTTTTAAATCAATATCATATTTTTCTAAAAACATTCCATACAAATAATGTCCTGAAAATATTAACACAAATGACCAAAGAAATGAACTTACTATGTTATAGAACATGAATTTCTTTTTTTCCATTGTAACAATTCCAGCAACAATTGGCGCAAATGTTCTTACTATCGGTAAGAAACGTGCAAAGATTATGGCTTTGCCACCATATCTTTCAAAAAAATCTTTGGATTGAATAAGGTATTTTTTCTTGAACCAAAAACTATCTTCTTTTTTATATAAATAATAACCGCTTTTTGCTCCAAACCAATAACCCATAATATTACCTAAAATTCCTGCAGCAGCAACCAAAATAGATAACAAAGTAACATTAGCTATATCACTTTTAATGAAAGTAAAATTTTCTATCAAATCACGACTATAAATTCCTGATAAAAAAAGTAGACTGTCACCGGGAAGAAAAAAACCAGCAAATAGACCCGTTTCAGCAAAAACAATAAACAATACAATCCACAACCCAATTTTAACTCCACCAATTGTCATGGTAATATAAAACTCCGGATTTACTAATTGTGTCCAATCAAAATTATTCATGGATTATAATATTAAATAAGTAAAAAATAGTGTGTGAAATTAATCATATTTTTTGGGATAATTATGTTAAACAAATTAATGTTTTATAAGGCTAAATTTTGACTAACTGAAATTGAAATAGTATGATACATGGTATCCGTTTGGGATGGCGATGTAACATAAATATTGAGATAACCTAATTCAAACCTTGTATTGCTTTTGAAATTAAGCCCTAAACCAACTAAAAATCTGTTTTGATCTATTAATTTTGTATTTATATTATTATCTCCAAAAGTAAAAAAGACCTCATCTTGTATAATGGCGTATAAAGAAGCATTCTCAGAAACAAAATTACAAACGTGAAATAAGTTTCTATTAAAATATCGTAATCTGTTTTGATAATTTGTGGCAATACTTTTTATTTTATTGTTTACAGGCTCTTTTTTTTCAACCCAGCGTTGTTCTAATCGAATTCGATGTAAAAAAAGATTTTCATCATTGTGCCATTTTTTAGAATATTGAAATTGCTCCCAAAGTCTATTTTCTTTAAAATATTCCTCTAATGAATAACTAAATGTATTAACCAATGCATATCCAGCAGCAATATTTTTTGAAGTTGAAATAGAATATAAAGCACCAACTCTAAACAAATTTTGTTGGTTTTGTTGTAATTGATTATCCATTCTAAATTGTGCTTCTGCCTGACAACTCCAATGATTAGATGCCTTGAAAAATCCAGTATATGCTAGCCAAACTCGTTGGTCTTGCTTAAAATCTTGTGAAAAAGAAATTGAAAAAAAGAGTAAATTAACAAGAAGAAATAGTCTTTTCATTTGAATTGTTTTTAGCAAAAATAGTAATAAAAAACTCCCAAATGTTTGGGAGTTTAGGAATTATTCTCTTTCGTATTGGCAACAAGCATGAAGCTTTTCATAAACTTCATCGTTTGCTTTAACGTCTTTGGTGTCGTGACCAACGTTAGCAATAGCTTTTTTGACCTCAAGAAGCGAACATCTTTCTTCATTAATAATAACTGTCATTTCATGAGTTTCTAAACTCCAAGATGCCATTTTTACACCATCTACAGAAAAAGCAGCTTTTTGAATTCTTTTTTGACATTGTTCACAATTACCATTTACCTCAAAAGTGTATTTGGCATTTTTACTTATTTTGTCTTGTGCTTGAGTTGAAAATGCCACAACTAGTAACATCATTCCATAAAAATATTTTTTCATAATAAATTAATTTTAAAAGTTATTTAATTTTAAATCGTAATCCCGCATAATACATTTGACCGAATACAGGCGCATATATTATGGAGGTGTCAAAATTAGGGCCAAAAGGATTGTCAGCTCCTAAAATAGCTTTGTCCTGACGATAATTCCCAATGTTTTCTCCACCAATATACATTTCAAAGGTACTCGAAAAAGTTCTTGTAATTTGTGCATTCATTACTGCAAATGAAGGCGAAAACTCAGGTAATCTGTCTTGTGACGGATTACTTGCTGTGTTTGGTAATTGTTGTTTCCCAAGCCAATTGAAAGTATAATCAAACTTCCATTGTTTTCCTTTTTCAACAATGTGTGTTTCATATTCCAAATTACCGAAAAATCTATGTTTTGCTTGCAAAGGTCTTTGAAAACTTCCCGAAAGATAATCTGTGGAAATATCATAGTACTTGTAAGCTGTTCTCAAATTCAAATGCTTGATAATTTCTAAATTGAAATCAAATTGCAAGCTGTTAGCAAATGATTTTCCTTTCAAGTTATAAAACAAAACTTGTTGAGGAGAGTTCATAATATCTACAACGGCTTGGTTTTGGAAATCGGTGCGATATAAATCTAAAGTCACATCGGCACTTTTTCCAAAAAGAAGAAAATTTTGGGTAAAACTAATTCCATAATTCCATGCAATCTCTGGATTTAAACCATAGATTTTTCCATTAACATCTAAAATTGAAAAAGTTCTAGAACTAGCAAAAAGGTTTTGGTTTTCGGCAAAAATATTCGCCGCTCGTTTACCTCTTCCCGCTGAAAATCGCAATACTGCTTTTTCCCAAGGATTATATTTCATGTGTAATCTTGGTGTGAAAAATGCTCCTAACCTATTGTGATAATCCAATCGTCCGCCAAGAATATAACTGAACTTATCTAAATCGTCATAGGTATATTCAAAAAAAACTCCAGCAGAATTATCAATTCGACTTACATCAGCAAGATTTACAAACTCCGAGTATTTATCATAGGTGAAATTCAATCCTGTAGCAAATTTGTGCATCGTATTGCTAATAATAGAATTAAAAATCAAATTCGAATAATAGCTTTGTTGCTTGATATTGTATTGATTTAAACCAAAATAAGATTGCTGATTATGGTTACTAAATGCATTTTGAAATCCAATACTTTGATAGGGCATATCTTCAAAAACATAACCTACTTTGGATGTGAAATCAATTCTTTCCGTATTAATTTCTGAACCCCAATAATTAGTAGTTAATCTATCTCTTTTGGGGTCAAAATCAAGCTCACCAGTTTGTTTTTTATCGTTCATATAACGAAGATTTAAAAACGAAACCCAACCTGTTTCCGAATTAGAAAATTGCCAACGATTAGCAATGTTGATTTGTTTTCCTAATGGATTATCCAAAAACCCATCATCATTCATATCGTTTTTGGCAACTCGAGTATTACCATGAACAAATAAACTTGTTGACCAATAATCAGAAACTCTTTTATTGAAATGAGTATTTAACTCCAATCGAGAATCTGTGGAACCATAAGCATTTAAAAAGAAAGGAATATCTTTTATCGGTTTGATTAACTCGGTATTTATTTGACCCGAAATACTTTCGTAACCATTCACAACGCTACCTGCACCTTTAGTAATTTGTATACTTTCTATCCAAGTTCCTGGCGTAAATGATAATCCGTAAGCCTGAGATGCACCACGAACCGAAGGAATATTTTCTTCAGTAATCATAATATAAGGACTTGTTAAACCCAACATTTTAATTTGTTTGGTTCCAGTCAAAGCATCCGAAAAATTGACATCAATAGTCGGATTGGTTTCAAAGCTTTCTGCTAAATTACAACAAGCGGCTTTTAATAATTCTTTTGTAGTCACAACAGTAGTATTGGCTGTGCCAGAAAGTGATTTTTTTAGTCCTTTTTTATTGGCTTGAACATTTACTGTTTTCAAAGTATCTTTTTTGATGTCTTCTTGTGAAAATGTATAAATAGAAACCAACAATGCAAAAAACAACATTTTGTTTTTCATTTTTTTTTAATTTTAATATTCGTAATAAAGTAAAATACTTAACGATTACTAAAATCAGGCGTAAAAGGTATATTGGCTGTACAAGAGATATAAAGGCTGCGCATGAGCAACACAATAGTAAGTAAAATTATCTCTAGTTTTAAAATTATAATTGTCAGAAAAAAATAAAGGCTTCCAATCTTTATAAATAAGAACAAACTCTGAAGAAATAGAAACCGACTTAACTATAATTTGGTCTGATTTTACCTCAGATTTAATGATTTTATCTTTACAACAATTGAAATCTTTTTCAACCACACCACAACAACTATCAATTGAATTTTGAGTTGCTGTTACCGTACTTAGTGTAATTGACTCGATTTTATCTGCACAATAATGCACATTAAAAGCTAATCCTAAATTGGAGACCAAAAGGAAAAAAGTTATAAAAATGCTTATTTGCTTTTTAAAAATCATGATACAAATATAAGGTAATTAATTATTTACAATTCTTAAGGCTATGTTATTTTATTTTTTTCTGATAATAAAAAGCTGGAATAAATAATAGAATAAAAATTGGCTGAATAAGAAATCTTCTGATGTAAAATAAAGTCATTTTGCTTTCTTCGGCAAAAAATGTCAAAACAAAAACAAAACTAATCATAAGTATTGAACCTAAAATAATATAGAGTAAAGCTGAGAACCTAACAATTTGTTTATCATTATAAATCACATAGAGTAAAACTAATGAAATAACAGAATTTAAATAAAAACGTATTCCTAAACTGAAGAACAATTTAAATATATTGATTTGAGGAAAAGGTAAATGAGAATACTCACTTTGAAAATAATTCATGAAAGGATCATAAAATAATTGATTTTCAAACAACCTAATAGTCACCAGAAGTGATATCAAAATTAAACTCCAAAATAACCTCTTTTTATTTTTTTGTAAAAACTTTAGCATGATATGAAAATTTATTTACCCAAATTACCCATAATAAAAACACAACTCCATAAATAATTAAAGGAAAAACAACCCCATGCAATAAATGTTGATATTTTGGAAAATGATAAAGAGCAATACTCAAAAGGGCAATACGTCCAACATTTAAAACATGAATTAAAATACTTCCTAAAAGGATAAATACAATGGTGTTCTTCAATTTTCCGGAAAAAGCAATTATAAATGCAATAAATAAAATAATTACACTAAGCGCATTACATCCTTCAATTATTCGTGAAACATATTTATTATGATAAATGATTTTTATACTAGGTTCTCTTAAATGAGGGATGGCATAAGATTGCGAATCTACCCAAGTTAATACAATTTCGGTTTGTTCTGCAACAAATGTTGTGAAAGAATCTACTTCAGATTTAGTTGCATCAAATCTATTTAAATAGGTTTGATAAATTATCGTCAAAAAAATATAAGTCAATAAAAATTTTACTAGAAATAACAAAAAAGGTTTGTATTGTAAAAGAAGATTTTTCAAAATAGAATTTTTAACAAATTTATATAAAATAAAAAAGTGGAGTCCTTACTTTTACATAAAAAATTGTAAATGAATTTCGAAATCTTAAAACCACAAGTAATCTCAATTCTTTCGGATATTAATACTGAAAGAGATGTTAAACTGAAAAATCTTTGTCAATACCTGCATGACAATATAGATTATTATAATTGGGTTGGCTTTTATTTTGCCAATCACGAAAATAGAACACTACACTTGGGACCATACGTTGGAGCTGAAACAGATCACAAGATAATTCCATTTGGAAAAGGTATCTGTGGTCAAGTGGCTGAATCAAATAAAAATTTTGTAGTGCCCGATGTAAATGCTCAGGATAATTATATTGCTTGTAGCTTCACAGTAAAATCTGAAATTGTAGTACCCCTTTTTGTAAATGGAGTAAACATTGGTCAAATAGATATCGATAGCCATATTCTGAATCCATTCAATAATGCTGACGAAAGTTTTTTAGAATATGTAAATCAAGAAGTTGCCAAACTTTTTTAAGTTTATACCATCTTTTTATTTGCCAAATTGAAAAATAAAATTACATTTGCACACGAATTGAGAAAATCTCTATTCATACATAATAATCATTTAAATAAATATTGGAATGTATCTAAGTAAAGAAACAAAAGCAGAAATCTTCGCTAAACACGGAGGAAAAGCAGAAAACACTGGATCTGCAGAAGGACAAATCGCCTTGTTCACATTTAGAATCTCTCACTTAACTGAGCACTTGAAAAAAAATCGTCACGATTATAATACGGAGCGTTCGTTAGTACTCTTGGTGGGTAAAAGAAGAAGTCTTCTTGATTACTTGAAGAAAAAAGAGATCAATAGATATCGTGAGATTATCAAAGAATTAGGTATTAGAAAATAATACATATCTAAAGAGGTGCTTGCGCGCCTCTTTTTGTTTTATATTAAAAAAGAAAAGTTTCGGTTTTTCATTGGGTTACAAACAACAACTACAACAACACAACTAATCTGTCGACAGGCAGGAACCAATGTAAAATTAAACAAGGAAAATTTATGATTCCACAATTATTTGTAG
>CALPPS020000089.1 GCA_943325515.2 Flavobacterium psychrophilum | reverse complement strand
GGAATTAATCCCAATACGGCAGTTAAGGCCGTTAACATTACTGGACGTAAACGGTTTTTGCCACTTTCAATAATGATTTCTTTGATTTCTATAAGCGATAAATCATCGTGACTTTCAACACCTTTGTCGGCTACTTTTTTATCTAATAATAAGACGAAGAAGTCCATTAACACTATTCCGTTCTTTACCACAATTCCGGCTAAGGAAATAATTCCCATCATGGTCATTAGGATTACAAAATCCATGTTGGCAATAACATAACCATAGAAAACGCCGCTGAAACTTAACAAGACAGTAAACAAAATCACCAATGTTTTTGAAATCGAGTTAAATTGTAACACAATAATAATAGTAATTCCAGCCATGGCTAGGAACAAGGCATACATCAAGAAACTTTGGTTTTTTCCTTGTTCTTCTTGTACTCCTGAAAACGAATAGGTAATTCCTTTTGGTAATTGATAGGATTTCAATTCCGTACCAATTTGTTTTGTGATTTGATCGCCGTTATAACCTGTCAATACATTAGAATAAATAGTCATTATTCGTTTGTAATTTTTACGTTTGATTTGATTATACGTATTAGTTTTCTCAGTATATGAAACAGCCGAAATCGGCACTTGCATCATTTGACCATTCGCCTGATTTCTAAAAGTCAACGATTGATTGAAAAGAATATTTTCATTTTTACGTTGGTCTTCCTGCATACGAACCACAATATTATAGTCATCATCACCTTCTTTAAAAGTAGCTATTTCTTGACCATAAACTGAACGACGCAAATTGAAACCTAATTGACCTGTTGAAACGCCAAGACTCCCGGCATTTACTCGATCTACTTTTACTTCAAGTTCAGGACTTTCTTTATTTACATCAACATTTAATCGTTCAATTCCAGGTATTTTTTTTGCGTTGATAAAAGCTATCATTTTGTAAGCTTCTTTTAGAATCTCATCATAATCCGCTCCAACATCTCCAGTTAATTGGACACTAATTGGATAACCTGCAGGTGGTCCATTCGCATCTTTTTCAACGGTTACTTTTGCACCAGCAATTCCTTTTACTCTAGCTCTAATTTCATCCAAAACATCAGAAGTATTGACTCCTCTTCTGAATTTGAATTCTGAGAAATTCACTGTTACTTTTCCTTTAAAAGGAGTTTCATTGGCAGAACCAGCATCTACATTTGGATTTCCTGCACCAACACCAACTTGAGAAACGATACTTTCAGCTAAATAATTCTCATTCGTTTTTGGATCGATATATTTTTTCATAATATCAATCACTTGTTTCTCTACAAATAGCGTGGCTTTATTGGTTTTCTCAATATCTGTTCCTTGTGGGTATTCGATATAGGTAATCACCTGTCTTGGAATATTATCTGGAAAGAATAACACTTTTCTAGGGAAAAGTCCTAATAGGAAGATAGATAAAAATAACATCACAATAATACCTCCTAATGCAAACCAAGAATTTTTACCTGTTAAAATTTTAGCAAGAAAACGTTTGTATTTTTCTTCTAATCTTGGGAAGAAACTATGTTGGAAATCTTGTGTCCATTGGTACAATTTCCATTTATACAACCACATTAATCCTAATGATATCAGAGCAAAGTGACCAATTCCTCTGGCGAATTTCGCATCATTTACATTTCCGATAATCACAAATAGGATTCCAATAATTCCTAGAATGATAGTATATCTTTTGGCTGTTTTAGTGGATAAATTTTTATCTTCAATATCCATAGAGCCACCAGTCATAGCAGCATTAACAACCATAGCCACAAATAAAGATGCTGTTAATGTTACAGATAATGTAATTGGGAAATAAATCATGAATTTACCCATAGTACCTGGCCATAGTGCAAAGGGCAAGAAAGCCATTAGTGTAGTTGCCGTGGAGGAAATTACCGGCCAAGCAATTTCACCAATACCCACTTTTGAGGCTTGAACTCTTGGCATTCCTTTTTTCATATTGGCAAAAACGTTGTCAACCACAACAATTCCGTCGTCAACCAATAACCCTAATCCCATTACCAACCCGAAAAGCACCATTGTATTTAACGTCAAACCAAAAGCTGCCAAAATAGTAAAGGCAATCATCATTGAAAGTGGTATAGCAGCTCCAACAAATAGAGAGTTTCTCAATCCCATGGTAAACATCAACACAATCATTACCAATACGATTCCGAAGATGATATGGTTGGACAATTCATCTACTTGGTGTTCTACACTTGATGATTGGTCATTGGTCAATTCTACTTTTAAATTTTTTGGCAAATAACTCTCATGTGCCAATTTCAATTTTTCTTTTACTTGATCAATGGCTGAAATCATATTTTGACCAGAACGTTTTTTTACATTCAGCATCACTACTTCTTTACCCTTTTCACGAGCATAAGTAGTTTTTTCTTTTTCTTTAAAAGAAATTACAGCTAAATCTTTCAGATATACCGTTCCGCCATTGTGTTTTACAATAACATTTTCTAATTCTTTCGGGTCCTTGATTTCCCCTACAATTCTGATATTGTTTCTTGAACCTTGAGAAATTAAATTTCCGCCCGAAAGCGTCATGTTTTCATACTTAACCGCATTTTGAATATCATCAAAGGAAACTTGAGCCGCAGTCATTTTGAATATATCAACTGCGATTTCTACTTCTTTATCGTCAACACCAAGAATATCTACCTTTTTAACCTCTGGAATTTCTTCAATATCATTTTGCAATTTTTTACCATAATCTTTTAACTGTTGCGTGGTGTAATTTCCTTTCAAGTTGATGTTCAAAACTGGTACTTCTTCAGAAATGTTTAGTTCAAAAACACTTGGTTCCACTTTACTTCCGTTATCTAAATTTGGCCAATCGGTGTCTGCTTTTACAATATCAACTTTGTCTTTGATTTTGATTTTAGCTTCTTCAATACCTACTTTATCTGAAAACTCGGCGATGATCATTCCATAATCTTGAAATGAACTTGCCGTAACTTTTTCAACGCCACTGATGTTTTTGATTTCTTTTTCGAGCGGTTTGATGATTAATTTTTCCACATCTTCAGCTGAATTTCCTGGAAAAACAGATGAGATATACACTTTGTTTTCAATGATTTCTGGGAAATCTTCGCGTGGCATAGTTACATAGGCAATTAAGCCGGTAATCACCACAAGCAAGGTGAAAATATAAACCGTTACTCGGTTATCTATTGCCCAACTCGATATACTGAATTCTTTATTTTGATGTGACATATATAATATTAGATTTTAGATTTCAGATTTTAGATTTTTATATTTAATAGCTAAAATTTGATATTAGAAATTCAGTTTCATTCCTTCTGAAATGTTGTTTACGCCTTCTATTACAATGATATCTTGAGTAGTTAAACCGCTTAAAATTTCACTAACATTGTCCGAAGTTTTCCCTACAGTTACGATTACTTTTTTAGCTATTCCGGTTTTACCATTACTTCTGTCTACTGTGAAAATAAATTTATTTTGTTCTCCATCTTCTTGAACTACGTTAGTTGGAACAACAACAACTTTTTTATTGATGTAATCAATAATTTTTAGCTTAGCAACTTGATTTGGACGTAATAAATTATCTGGATTTGGTAGTCCAACTTCAACACCAAAGCTTCTGTTGTTTGGATTGATAAAATTCCCAACTTGACGAACTTTACCTATATAAGTTTTGTTTAAAGAAGACAAGAAAACTTCAACGTGATCACCTACTTTTACTTTTCCAATATAGGATTCAGGAACACTTGTTGAAACATACATGCTCCCTAGGTTTACAATGCGCATCAAACCTTGAACACTTGGCGCCACGACTTGACCTTTTTCTACAAAAACTTCATCTATTGTGCCGCTAAATGGAGCACGAATTACAGTTTTTGCCAATTGTGATTTCATTTGTGCAACACCTTTTTGTGCAGCTATCATTTGAGTGTGTACTTGAAGAAACTGAATTTCAGAACCGATTTTTTTGTCCCAAAGATTTTTTTGTCTCTCATAAGTGGTTTTTGCTAACGAGTACTGATTTTCCAAACTAGCCAATTGTTGGCTCATTCCACCATCATCAACTCTTCCAAGAATTTGTCCTTTGGAAACCCTTTGTCCAGCTTTTACCGTTAGTGAGGTTAGCGTTCCGCTAAATTCTGTTTGTACAATAATATTTTCTTTAGTATCTACATTTCCTTGTATTTCAAGATAGTGATTAAAAATAGTATCTTGAACTGTAGCAACAGAAACTAAGGCTTCTTCTTTTTTTATATCAAGTGTTGCTAATGCTTCTTCAATTTTTGTTATGTCTGCTTGAAGTAAAGCTTTCTTTTGGTTTAAGACTTTGACGTTTTTGGCTTTGATTAAATCATCTATGTTTTCTGTTTTGTTCGAGTTAGCACACGATATTAAAAACAGAGATATTGCTGAGAGGTAAAGTATTTTTTTCATGTCAAATTTTTATTGATTTTTATTGATTAATTTTTCTAAAGTTGCTTTTTTGTTGATGATATTCACCATGGATTGTAAATAATTTTGTTGCGCTGAATACAATTGTCTTTGTGCTTCGCTGAAATCAAAACTTGATGATAATCCTTCGGTAAATTTGATTTGTTGTTTTTTCTCTATACGTTCCGCTAAACTCAAATTGCTTTTAGAAGTTGCATATTCTTCAATGCTGAATTCATATTCGCTTTTGGCTTTTTCATATTCTAATTTCAATTGTTGTTCGGTTTGTGTCAATTGTGTTTTGGCTTGTTCAAAAGCAATTTTGGCTTGTTGTGTTTTAGCACTTCTTCCGAGACTACTGAAAACAGGAACATTTAAACTCACGCTAACATTAGAAAATCTATTCCATTTCTGATTGCTGTCTGCAAATGAAAAATCATTGGCAAAAGAGTTGTAACCAAAATTAAATGCCGCGCCAAGTGAAGGTAGCGCTTTGCTTTTTTCTAGTTTTAATTCTAGTGAACGTTGTTCTTGAAAATTAGAGGCAATTTGATAATTAATGTTATTGGTAACCGTAAAATCATTTTGATTAAATGCTAAGTCTAAGTTTGATGTTGTTAAAGTATCTAGTTTATCGGTAAGTGTCATATCAGCATTAACATCGATTCCCAAAGTGAATTTCAACATCTTTTTAGCAATGTCCAAAAGCCTTTTTGTGTTGCTCAAATTACTATTTACAGAAGCTAAAGTAATTTGAAGCTGTTCTACATTTTCTTCTTCAATCAAACCATTTTTGAAGGTTTCTTGTGTATCTGATAATGTTTTGGATAAAATAGCTTTATTTTTTTCAAGTATTGCAACACTTTCTGCTGCTAATAAAACATTTCCATAGGCATTAATTACCATTTCTTTGATATCAGTACTGGTTTTTATATTTGCATTTTCATAATATTTTAAATAGGTCTTCGATGCTTGAAGCGCCACTATATAAGAACCATCAAAAATTAATTGGCTCAAGGTTAAACTTGATGTCATAGATTGTTTTGTTCCAAAAGCAAAAAGTGAAATGCTATTTGGATCGCCACCAGGAATGAAAGCATTTCCTGAAACTCCTTGTAATGTGAAATCAATGTTTTGCAAATAACCTAAATTACCATTTATTTGAGGCAAACCAGCAGCTGTGGTTTCCCTTTTTTTTTGTTTAGCCGACTCAATATCTCTTTTAGCATTAATAACATTATAGTTGTGTTCCAGGGCATGATCAATGGCTTGTTGCAAACTAAAGGAATAGTTTTGAGGATTGTCTTGAGCTTGCAGTAAGATTACCGTAAAGAGAAAACTAAGTAGTATTTTGTTTTTCATATTGATGATTATTTATTTTTCAATAATTGTTCTAAAACCGTTAGCCCTTTTTCGGTAGAAATCCCACGTAAATGGTATTCTAAATAGGTTTCTTGTACTTCTATTGTGCTAAAATGTATAGGATTAAAAAGTTGGGTGTCTTTTATGCTTGTCATGCCTGCAAAATAAAAACGGCCTATTAATTCAAGATTGATAGTATCTCTAAACAAACCTTGTTCAATACCTTTTTTAAGATTTTCTAACACACAATCGCCCATTTTTTCAAACTGCCGAGACATCAAGGTTTTGTGAATTTGAGGATAATATCTTTGTAATTGATATAGAGGAGAAGTGCTGTCGTCTTTCAAATTTTTTATTACGAAATCTTTAATAGTAAAGAGCTCTTCTATTGGATTTTGATTTAAAAAGACAATCTCATCAATTCCACATGAAATGGTTTCAAATAAGTTCATCGTAACTGCTTCTACTAAATCATTTTTGTTTTCAAAATGTTGGTAAATAGTTTTTTTTGAAATCCCCATAGTTGAAGCAATATCATCCATCGTAACACTTTTGAATCCAAGTGTTAAATACATTTCTGTTGCTTTTTCTATAATTTTAGTTTCCATAGTTATGTAGAAATCTGAGGCAAAGATAACTTGGAAACTTTAAACACGTAAATAGTTTCCATAGTTTTGCAATTATTTAACATTTTACTCTTTCTTGATTAAAAGCAATATTTGAATTACTTTAGCCAAAAAAAATTACATGCTCGCTATTTCAGATTATCAAGACATAGTTTCAGTACATTTCAAAAATCTTATTTCAAAAAAAGAACCAAAAAATCTATATGAACCTATAGGATATATTTTATCACTTGGGGGCAAAAGATTGCGTCCTGTTTTAACATTAATGGCTGCAGAGGTTTTTGATGCAGATTGCAACAAAGCTTTGCCAGCAGCTACAGCAGTTGAGGTTTTTCATAATTTTTCACTCATACATGATGATATTATGGATGATGCACCTTTGCGACGCGGCAACGAAACAGTTCATGAAAAGTGGAATATCAATACCGGAATTCTATCGGGAGACGCTATGTTGATTCTAGCGTATCAATATTTTGAAGAATACGAGCCGAAAATTTTTCAAGAGTTGGCAAAATTGTTTAGCAAAACAGCTCTTGAAGTTTGCGAAGGACAACAATATGATGTTGATTTTGAAACCCGAGATAATGTTACGATTCCAGAATATTTGAAAATGATTGAATATAAAACGGCTGTTTTAGTTGGCGCTGCCATGAAAATGGGCGCAATTGTAGCCGAAACTTCGGAAGGAAATGCCAATTTGATTTATGATTTTGGATTGAATCTTGGTTTAGCATTTCAAATACAAGATGATTATCTAGATGCTTTTGGGAACCCTAAAACCTTCGGAAAACAAGTAGGTGGCGATATCATTGAAAATAAAAAAACCTATTTATATTTGAAAGCTATTGAGTTTGCAAAGCCAGATAAGAAAGAACAATTACTGCATTTATTTTCCATTCAACCAAATGATAATAAGGATAAAATAGCTTCAGTAAAAGAAATATTCAATACTACTGGTGCAAGCGAAGCGACACAAAAAGCCATACAAGAGTACACTTTTAAAGCCTTTGAAACTTTAGAAAAAATTGATATTAGTAAAGAAAAGAAAGTACTATTGAAAGCTTTTGGAGAAAACTTGATGAATAGAAATGTATAGATTCTTGATTGATGATTGAGGAATGATGATTTCACAAGGGTATTAAATCAAAACCAACGACATAATTTCAAATCAAAAATTAAAAATTGTTAATCTTAAATCTTAAATGAACTTGTTTATAGCACCATTAAATACAGACAATTTACTTTCTGATGCCGAAAAAGAAAACCTGTATATAAAACTCATTGAGCAATTGAACAAGGATTTTAATTTTGCCAATGAACCTATAGATTTGCCATTTGATATCCTTCCAGAAGAGTTAAAGTCACAACTTCATGAAAAAATTTATAGATTGATTCAGTACAAATTTGCCGAATATTTAAGTTTACTTTATATTGTAGATGTTTCTGAAGATCAAATAAAAAAATTGGATGGTTCGGATATCATGGAATTATCCCAACAAGTAGCTTTTCTGATTTTAAAACGAGAATGGATGAAGGTTTGGTTTAGAAATAAACTCTAACAAACGGCATAAAAGCCTCGCCATAAATATCTTTATTTTTATCAAAAAGCAAGTTATATCTTGCACCAATGGTAGCATTTCCAGATCTATAACCTGCACCAAGATACAACCCAGTATTCCAAAAATTAGTTTTTAAATTTCCTCCTAAATCTTCATAAGTATTGGAAACATTCACCTCCTCAACTTCAAGTGATAATTGTACTTCATCAATAGGATTGAATAATCCAATAATACTGCCGCCAATAACATTAGAAGAATAATACCTTTTTTGTTTCAAATAACTGTATTGCAATCCCGTTCCTAAAGCAAAATACTCATTAAAATTATAAATTGCACTGGGTGCTAGGGTAATATTGGTAAAATCATTTCCAATTCCTAATCCGAAACCTCCACCCAACTGAACATGGTTCCAAAAATCATTTGTTTTGGCTTTTGGTAAAGGTTTTTCTTGTGATAAAACAGTAAACGGGGTTCCAAATAAAAAAAGAAAGTACAACGTTCTAATTAAAGTTTTAAAATTCTTCTTCTTCATCATAGATAGTTATGTTTAATTAGTGATAAATGTATTAAAAACATTGAAAGAGTAGAACAAATATCATACTTTTGCATCTGATTTTCTAAAAATAAAGACTATTTACTCATACAGCTATGGATAGGTTTTCCTTTTTAAACGCCGC
>CALPPS020000088.1 GCA_943325515.2 Flavobacterium psychrophilum | reverse complement strand
CTACCGGAAACAATGGTTATAATAATATAATGTATCCAGACAAGCTTATCCAACAATACGAAGAAACAATTCAGTCGTTGAAAGAGCAAATCCAGTTATTAAAGTTACTTCAAGGCAAATAAATGGGTTAGTCTGTATCATTTTTTCAATTCGTCCGTATTAAAAAATCATTTTATAAGGAACAATTTTTCAAAAGATGTACTAGTTTAAATCAAAAGATGTACATTTTTTGGTTTTGTCAAAAGGACAAATTCATTTTATTTGCTTGTTCTTATTATTTTTAAACCAGGCGGCCTGTTTTTCAACTGCTCCAAAATAGACTCTTTGGTTGCAAAAGAATACAATTAATAGAAATTTTCAGATTGATTAAATAATAAAGTTATTATTTCTAGGGTATGATTTTCAATTCTATAAATTAGTGAAATGTGTTTGTTAATTAAGCATTTATGATACCTAGTGATTTTAGATTGTGGACAAATATGGTTGTGGATTGCAATATTTTGTAGTAAAGTTATAATGTCCTTTTCAAATTTCTCAACAATTGAGATATTCCATTTCTCAAAAAGTTGTTCAATTATGTAGAGGTAATATTCTTTAGCTAAATCAGACCAAATAATTTTCATTTGAGATTCTTTAATTCAGCAATCTTTTTTTTTGCTAAAGCCATAACTTCCTCATGCGAATGAATTCTTCCGTTTTCAAGATCCTCAATTCCTTTTTTAATTGATGATTTATCAATCACCGAAAGGTTTTCATACCAATCTTCATTGTCTGCGATAGAAACAAAATCCATACTTTTTAGCAATTCTAAAAAAAAAGAATATTTATTGTCTTTAATATTTATTGTTAATTGTTTCATATGCAGATAGTATTTGTTTTTTTATTTTTCATATGTAGTTCGCATACAACTTTATCACTTTTTGAATGGCATTTATGTTATGCTCATTTCATTATCTCAAATTTATAAAATTATTTTATATCAAAAGTTGAAACCTACATATTTTTCAACTGCTCCAAATAATCGCGCCGGTTCGACAATCTCGGAATTTTGTGTTGACCGCCTAGTTTATCGTTGGCTGCCAGCCAATCATAAAATAAATTCTCTCGCGCAATATTCACTTTCAGTTGATTCAATGTCATATTATTATACCGTTTGGCTTCATAATCAGAATTGACTTCTTGCAAGTTTTCGTCTAATGCTTTTTGGAACAAAGCCATATCACTAGGTTGCTTTTTAAACTCAATCATCCATTCGTGTGCACCTTTTTCTTTGTCTTTCATAAAAATAGGAGCCACCGTATAATCTTTGATTTCACAGTCTAAAGTGGCACAAGTTTTAGCCAAAGCCCTATCGGTGTTTTCTACCATCAATTCTTCGCCAAAAACATTAATATGATGCTTCGTTCTGCCCGAAACTCTTATTCTGTAAGGATCTAAAGAAGTAAAACGAATTGTATCACCAATTAAATAACGCCACAAACCAGCATTGGTTGTAATAACAACGGCATAGTTTTTAAACAATTCTACATCGGCTAATCGAATTACTTTTTGTTCTGGTGTACCAAATGTTTCCATAGGAATGAACTCATAGAAAATGCCGTAATCCAACATCAATAGCAAATCATTAGAATAATTCAAATCTTGAATAGCAAAAAAACCCTCGGAGGCGTTATAAATTTCGTAGTATTTGAAATCAGTTTTAGGCAGTATTTTTTTGTATTGTTCTCTATAAGGTTCAAAGCTTACGCCACCATGAAAATAAACTTCCAAATTGGGCCACAACTCAAAAAGATTGTCTTTACCAGTTTCAGTCATAATGCGATGGAGCAATACAAGCATCCAAGAAGGAACACCAGCAAAACTCGTGACATTTTCGATTTTGGTTTCATTAATAATAGCTGCGAGTTTGCTTTCCCATTCGCTCATGAGGGATATTTTACTACTGGGTGTGCTACTAAATTCAGCCCAAATAGGCATATTTTCAATTAGAATAGCCGATAAATCGCCAAAATAAGAATTGTTTTTTTCGTAAATCTGAGAACTTCCACCC
Organism: Flavobacterium psychrophilum; assembly: GCA_943325515.2. Lineage (GTDB taxonomy): Bacteria > Bacteroidota > Bacteroidia > Flavobacteriales > Flavobacteriaceae > Flavobacterium > Flavobacterium psychrophilum_R. Next base: position 7,219 of record CALPPS020000088.1, on the reverse strand, counting down.
AAGCGCAAACTTTTGCCGAGGAACATTTCGGAGTTTTCATTATTGTTCAAATACATGCACAACAAATCTTTGCTGCCTTTGTAATGACAATCTTCCAAGGCTTCATTGCTCACAGGGATAAACTTGCTTTTGGCATTGGTAGTGCCGCTCGATTTGGCAAACCATTTTATAGGCGTGTTCCAAAAAACATTTTGAGCTCCTTTTCGGGTGAGTTCAATCATCGGTTCCAAATCTTCATAGGTAGAAACTGGAATTCTTTCCGAAAATGTTTGATAGGATTTAATACTTGCAAAATCATATTTATGCCCCATAACCGTTTCTTCTGCGCTGCGAATTAAGTTCATCATCAATTCTTCCTGAATCTCATGTGGATATTTCAGAAACAACTCAATCTGATGAATGCGTTGTTTCAAAACCCAGGAAGCGATAGAATTGATTATTGGAAAGGGCATATTGATTTTAGAATTTCGATTTACGATTTAGGATTTGTAACTTTACGCTAAAATAGCAAATAAATCTTAAATCCTTATTTCTAAATCCTAAATAAAAGATGACTTACGAAGGTGTATTGACCAAAATGCAAACGGAATTTTCTAATCCTATTCAATATTATTTGGTATTTGAGAATAGTTTTTTGAGTGTAAATCAGTTGTTAGACAAATCTATGGAAATCACTTTTCAGGGCTATCAATGTTTGAATTGTGGCAAAAAGAAAAAGATTTTCCGTCAAGGTTTTTGTTATGATTGTTTTATGAGTTCGGCTTCTGCTGGTGATTGGATTATGAAACCAGAGTTGAGCACCGCACATTTAGATATTGAAGATCGAGATTTAGACTATGAAAAACGAGTGCAACTGCAACCTCATATTGTATATTTAGCATTATCAAGCGAAGTGAAAGTGGGTGTTACCAGAAAAACACAAGTGCCTACACGATGGATAGACCAAGGAGCAGTGCAAGCCATTTCAATAGTGGAAGTGCCTAATCGTTACTTGGCAGGTATAACCGAAGTGGCGCTAAAAAATCATTATGCCGATAAAACCAATTGGCAAAAAATGTTGAAAAACGAAGTCCCAACGGCTGATTTAATTAAAGAAAAAGCAAGTTTGAAGTACTTAATTCCAAAAGAGGTTCAAGAATATTATGATTTGAACGCAAATGATTTGTATGAATTAAACTTTCCTGTGTTGGAATATCCTAAAAAAGTAACGAGCTTAAATTTGGATAAATCACCTAATTTCACAGGAAAACTAACCGGAATTAAAGGTCAATATTTGCTTTTTGAAGACGGAACTGTTTTTAATGTTCGAACATTTGAAGGTTATGTTGTGAAGATTAGTTTGTAAGTGTCGTTCCTTGGAATGACAAAACAATTAAAAAATTACTCTACTTTCTTAGGTTCTGCTTTTTTCTTCTTGTTAAACAACCCGTTTAGCAAATCATTTGTTTTTGTTTTTATATCTGTTTTGACATCCGTTTTCGTAGTATCTGATTTTGCTTTTGTAGCATTTGAGATAATAGAATTCAAAGCCTCTTTGCTACCAGTAACTAATTTGTCTTTTTGTTGTTTTACTAAATTATTTACCAGTGATGTGGTGGCTTGTTTCACATCAGTAGTGATTTTAGGGTTTTGGAAACTCCCAGTAATTATGGCATTTATTGGAACATTTTCAAGCTTTTTAGCATCAGAAGGCGATAATTTGGCAAGCATAGCATTGGCTTCGGTTCCTAGATATTTTGCGGGTACTTCTAGTTTCATGGTGTAGTTCATCAATTGCTCAAAACTATGTGTTCCAGCAATTGTGGCTTTGATATCTTGGTATTTGATGTCAAATGGTTTTACGTTTACTTTTCCGTCTTTAAAAGTTAATGTGGCTTTCAAATCGTTGAGGTTTAATTTTTTCAAATCCACAAACCCTAATTTATCATCTAAAGCGGTCAGTAAATTGGAATTACTAGCATTTACCGTAGTTGAAAGTAATTCTCCTAATAAATCTCCGCTTATACTTTTCAATTCAGGTGTCATTTCTTTGTCTTTTAGATTTCCAGAAAGTTGAATTTTAGAGTTCAGTTTTCCGTTGATTACACCAGCTATGGGAGCAATTTTTTTCATCATGTCCAATTGTGTAAAGGTTTGGGCAATATCAACTCCTTGTAATCCTAAATCCATATTGAATTTGGCTATTTTTTCTTTGGTAGAAACGTCACCTTTAAAGGCAATTGAACCTCCAAAAATATTGGTTTTACCATTTTCTAAGGTAACTTTTTGGTCTTTGATAATCACTTTCCCCGATACGTTTTTCAAAGTTAAATTATCATACAAAACCGTATTGGCTTTTGCGGTCAAGGTACAATTCAAAAAAGTTGGGATTTTCATGGCTTCTGATGGTTTAGTGTCTTTTTTCGAAGCATCTTCCGTAGTCATAAAATCACTAACTGCTAATTGATTGGAATTCAAATTAAAATCGCCTTTCAATTCTTGATTTTTAAATACAAAACCATAGAAATTTTCTAACACTCCGTTGATAGCCAAATCACTTTTGCCAGTTGTAGCATTGAATTGTTTCAAATTCACATGACTGGGGTCAAAGGCAACTATAGCTCTACTGATTTTTATGGTTTTTCCTTTTTCATCGGTATAATTAAAACCCGTTAAGTCCATTGTTCCTGCATTTTTTATTCGGGCATATTCACTTTTTTCTACTGCTTGCATATCAAAACCGGTGGTCACATCTGCTTTTAAAATTCCGGTTAGTGGTTTATCTAATTTGATAGGATACGCTTTAGTTAAATTACTAAGATTAATAGTTCCCTTGAGTGCTGCATTGACTAGCGCATTTTCGGACACATTTTTAATGGTTGCTTTTGCATTAAAAACATCTTGGTCAATTTGGAATGATAATTTTTCCAAGTTCACATAAGTGTCATTCATCACACCAGTTTCGTTTATAATTTTAGTGTCAATAATAATTTTTTGTACTGATTTTGGTAAATTCGGATATTGAAAAGATGCATTATTGGAAGCAATTTTAATATTGAATTTTGGTACAGTGGTGTCGGATAATAATCCTTTGGCAAAACCAACAACCGTAAAATCACCATTGGTTTTCACGTCTTTCAAATTACTTGAATATTGCGCAGGAATTAGTCCTAAGAAGTTCTTAAATGAAGAAGTGGGTGTTTTGAATTTCAAATCATATTGTTGCCCGGTAGCAACCATTTGTATAAAGCCATCAAATTCTAACGGTAGTTCATTGATTTTAGCTTTGTTTTCTTTGAAAGTATATTTGCTTTGGTCTAAATCAATTCCAAGAATGGCATCTAATGAAATAGCAACATTTTTCATGTAGTTCACTTTATCCATATCTAGGGAAACTTTAGCACTAGTTTTAGTGACCAAATCTAATTTTGAAGCAGTAAAATCTCCTTGTCCTTCATGGTTAATACTGTCTAAAACCATCTTGATTTTTGATTTTTCATCTTTAAATTTAAACTTAAGATTCTCTACAGCGTATTCTTTTATTTTGAGTGAAAGCGGTTTGCTTTTCGGTTCAGTTTCATTTTTGTCTTTTAGAGCAATATCAAAATTTCCAATGCCATCTTTATTGAAAATGATATTGATTAAGCCGTTTTTTGAGGAAATCCCATCAATATTCATGGGTTCATCATCGCCATTAAATAATTCTTTGATAGACATTTTTAAATTTAACTCATCAAACGCCACTAAAGTATCACCTTCAAAAGGCGCTTTGTTAATTATAGAAAGTTTATCTATGGTTACGCTGGCATTAGGAAAATTTTTAAACAAACTCAAATCGGCATCTTCGAAAGCTACTTTGGCATCTACTTTTTCATTAATAGCAGTTAGGATTTTAGCTTTGATTTGATCTTTGAAAAAATAAGGAATTGCAAATCCGGCGATTACTAAAAACAACAGAATAATTCCAACGATTTTTAAGATTTTCTTTAACATGATTAGTACAATTTTAGTTCTTTTAACGGTAACAAAAATAATGCCTTTTAGCTATAAACTGTACTCTATTTATAGAAGTTTTATGATAGTTTAAAAATGAATTATTTAGAAAATGTTATTAACAGTCTGATTGTTTTTTCAGTTATTCTAAAATAGTTTTAGTTAATTTGTGCTTCTATGAATAAGCAGCATCAGGTCATTTTATCATTAGGCAGTAATCAGGGCAACCGTCTTGAAAACATGCATCGTTGTATCAATGAGCTGCATATAGAAATAGGAACTATTATTAGCGTTTCTAAACTTTATGAAACGCCAGCTTGGGGTTTTGAAAGTGACAACTTCTATAATTGTGCAGTGATTGTGAACACCCATAAATCAGCACATCAAATTTTAGAAGAAATTTTAGGGCTTGAAGAAAAATTAGGAAGAGTTCGTGAGCAAAAAGAAGGATATGAGGCTCGAATTATTGATATTGATTTAATTGCTTATGATGAGGAAATAATAGCTTCAGATAAATTGCAAGTGCCACATCCAGAAATGCAAAATCGTCTCTTTGTATTGGTGCCCATGCAAGATTTGAATTTAGATTGGCGTCATCCTATATTGCAAAAATATTTACATGAATTAGTTGCGCTTTCGGAAGATAAAAGCCATTGTAAAGTAATTCATCAATTAGAAACACCAATTGCACAAATAAAGCTGAACCAGTTTAATTACATCGCGATTGAAGGAAATATTGGTGCTGGCAAAACAACTTTAACCAATAAGTTAGCAGAAGATTTTAATGCAAAAACGGTATTAGAACGTTTTGCTGATAATCCTTTTTTGCCAAAGTTTTACCAAGATCAAAGTCGGTATGCGTTTCCACTAGAAATGTCATTTTTAGCCGACAGGTACCAACAAATTTCAGATGATTTAGCGCAATTTGATTTGTTCAAAGATTTTATTGTAGCTGATTATCATATTTTTAAATCTTTAATTTTTGCAAAAGTTACTTTGCAAGAAGATGAATTTCGTTTATACAAAACCATGTTTGATATCATCTATAAAGAAATGCCAAAACCTGATTTGTATATCTATTTATATCAAAATACAGATCGTCTTTTAGACAATATTAAAACCAGAGGAAGAAGTTATGAACAAGAAATTTCCTCAAATTATTTAGAAAAAATAAACAATGGTTATTTAGATTATATCAAAACTCAAAAAGATTTAAACGTATTAATTATTGATGTAACCAATAGAGATTTCCAAAATAATCAAAAGGATTATATTTTTGTTCTGAATGAGATTCAAAATAAACTCCAATAATATTTTATCTTTTTAAACTGAAATGACCATTTTGTTCAGGTATTGTTTCGGTTTTTTTAACAACGAACCAGTAATCATCGCTAGGCAATAATTTCCCATTAAGTGTACCGTCCCAAAGAGGATTTTGAGAATTTAAAACGATAATTAATTTTCCATATCTATCAAAAATGGAAATATTTGGATTGTTGTAATGATTCATTCCTTTGATACACCAATAATCATTATACCCATCGCCGTTTGGAGTAAAAAAAGGCGGATAAGTTAAATGTGAAAAAATATAATTATCTGTTCCACAATTGCTTTTTTCGTTGACATAAGCTATATAAATTCCGCCTATAGGCAAGTAAAAGGTATTTGAAGACTGATAGTTTATCCCATCAATTGAATATTCGAAATCACCTTGATTAGTTTCGATTGTAGCAGAATTATTTACAATGGTTACGCCAGAAATAATTGGTCTTTCATTTATATTTACGGTGAAGTTTTGGCTTATTGAACATCCAAAACTGTTTGTTATTTTTACAGAAAAAACACCTTCTGTCGAAACCAGAATACTTTGATTAAGTTCAGTAGTTGACCATTCATAATCCATTCCAGATATTCCCGCCGTGAGCATTGTATTATCTCCTTCGCAAATTGTTAATTCAACATCGCTTAGTGATGGTGAATTTGGATTTACTGATACATTTATTAAAGTTCTTGGAATGGAGAAACAGTTATTGTTATCAGATTCTACATAATAAATTGTAGAGGAATTTAGAAATGTTGTAGTAAAAGGATTTCCTGTAAAAATTGGCGAAGACGATGTTAAACTATCATACCATTTTACTGTTCCAATGGAACTATTTGCATTTATAATAGCAGAATCTCCTTCACAAATTGAAATAGTGTTATTGATTGTCAAAATGGGTCTTTCATTTACAATTACAGTTAAAGGCTCCCTGTTAAACGTTGTACAACCAATTGAAAAAGCATCGAGATAATAGGTCTTATTTGAATTTAGGATAGGTGTTGTAAATGAATTTCCTGATGCAATTGGAGTTCCGCCAACTTGTGTTTCGTACCAGAAAACTGATTCTCCAGTTGCATTTAATGTTACAGAACCTGAATCACAAATTTCATAATCACCAACTGGATTTATAGTTGGAATTGTAATAGTTGAACTTGCCGAAATATTTAATAAAGGATCACCAGGCATCCCTCCATATTCAACGATATATCCTTTGGGTTGATAAACTCCACTTATGGGGCCAAAATCTGGCAAATCATTCCACGAGCCAGGAATCCCAACGCCTAGTGCAGTTATGTGAGCATAATCCTCATCGCCATTATTATTTGGCTCACCAATATTCCATTTTTCGAATGATGGGGTAAATCCAACAATGCTATCCCAAAAAATATTTCCAATTTCTGGTCCAGTCATCCATCTCCAAATCCCCTCTAATTGTTCATCACTACCGCCAATCCAACCTGCACCTGAAGATTGTTCGCCAGAAAGTTGAGCTTCATCTGCCGATGATATTGTTACTAAATATCCTTGAAGTCCATAATAAGTACTATTTTCTGCAGCAATTTTAGCATTTGACCAAGTTATTCCAATATCGGGAACAAATTGATAATAATGATTTGTTGAAGGTAAATAATTTGCTTGCCCGATAGTAATTGAAAAAATACGTTGTCCGCTTGGATTAACTGCTGAATTTGTAAAAACTACCGATTCAATAGCGGCTTTAAATTGTAAATAACTAGGTTCGCCACTTATTCCGCTCAAGGTTAATTTTCCTTCTGTTGCATTCCAAGAGGAAATTATCGCGGGATGAATACCCGTTAATGTTAGTAAATCTTGACCAAAAACGTAACCCGAAGAAATTTGAATATACATGGCCGCAATTCCAACGTCATCTGGATCTATAATCGACATATTGGTAACAATTGG
>CALPPS020000087.1 GCA_943325515.2 Flavobacterium psychrophilum | reverse complement strand
ACAATTTTGGCTACACCAATAGGATGGAAAATATAGGCTTCCCCCGATTTTCTTCGTTGGTCTTTATGAGCATCAACAGCAACATTAAAAGCTTTTCGAATAAGTTTTTTATCAGCATCAGTTAGCGTTTGATAACTAATTCGAAGTAATTCTTTGTATTCTCGAGCAATGGCTTTTTTTTCTTCCTCTAAATCAATTTCAATCATAGCACTTTTCAATGAATTCCTAAAATTAGAAAGAACAAATGAGATGTGCAAATAGAAAATTTTAAAAAGCCAATTCCTAAATCAAAAAATAGTTACTTAAAATCCTCTTTGACGTTTAGCTTCAAAAATTAAAATGGCTGCAGCAACAGAAACATTCATGCTATCTATTTCGCCTTGCATTGGGATAATGATATTTTGGGTGGCTTGGTCTAGCCAAGGTTTAGTAAGCCCAATAGCTTCTGTGCCAACTACTAAAGCTGTTGGTTGTGTAAAATCTTGGGTGTGATAAGAAGTCGAATTTTGTAGTGTTGCACTGTAAAAGTTAATCTTGTTTTGGATTAAAAAATTAATAGTTTCTTCGGTAGTAGCCATTGCAATTTGATTAGTGAACAAACAGCCAACACTTGAACGAACAATATTTGGATTATATAAATCGGTTTTTGGATTTGCAATAATTACTGCATCAACATTGGCAGCATCACAAGTGCGTAACATAGCGCCAATATTTCCAGGCTTTTCGATGGCTTCCATTATTACTATCAATGGATTTTTGGATAGTTTTAATTCGGAAAGTTGAAGGGACTTGGTTTTAGCAACAGCAATAATCCCTTCGGTTGTATCTCTGTAAGCAAGTTTTTGATATACTTCTTTGGAGATTTCAATTAATTCAATTTGGAGATTTGGAGATTTGAAAATTTGAAGATTGTTTATTACTTCTGGAACAAATAATAGTGTTTCTAATTCATAGTTTCCTTTGATGGCTAATTCAATTTCTCGCATGCCTTCTATCAAAAATGTACCCGATTGTTTTCGGGCTTTAGCTTTTTCTTGGAGTTGAATTAAAGATTTGATATAAGGATTTTGAGCGGATGTGATTTGTTTCAAAAGTAAAGGTTTATTAGGTTTATGAGTTTATCAAGTTTATGAGTTTATCAAGGAGGATTAATGTGCCAAAAACAAATAGCCAGATAATGGTTTAGGATAATCAATATCATTTAGAAATAACAAATAAAAATAAGTGCCATCAGGAGCATTTTTAGTCACCAAGCCTTCTTTTATATAACCATCCCAGTTTTCGGTATTTTGATTTCCTGTCCAAATTAATCTTCCCCAACGATTATATATTTCAAGTTTAAAATCCAAAAAAATATCTCGTAAACCCTCTATAATAAAGTTATCATTTCTATTATCATTGTTGGCTGAAACAAAATTGTAAACTGTTGGCGGGCAATTTTTAGTTGTGAGTAAAAACGAAGTTATACTGGTACAATTTATATTATTTATGCTAACAAAAATCTCTTTTGGAGTAGAAGTTGCTACATAGTTTGTTGAGTTTAAAATAGGATTTACGGCATTTGTTGCATTTTCAAATGTTTCATAAAAATGAACTGTGTTTTCGGGATTTGTTTTTGCTACTTCAGCATAGCTTGAAAAGTCAAAAGTTCCTTTTGTAAAACCTTCGTTACAGATTTCTAAATTTTCCAATCGATTGAATTTAGGAGAAAGCCAAAGTGAATCATTTACAGAAAATACATTATTGTTTTCCACAAGTTCTGCTACAACTCCAGTGCCATCTCCTTTATCATCAACCACAAATTTAATTTCGAAATTTTCCTCAATAGTGTCTAATAGAATAAGACTTATCTGTGAAGAAATAGTGCCACCTATAGGAATAGCAGCAGTAGTTGCGATAGTTTGTAATAACTGTCCATTTACATAAATTGAGATTGGAGTTTGTGCAGGAAGTGTTGCTGTACAAATTAAATTTGAAACAGAATAATCAACTAACACCCTTTTTGAGTCACATTGTTTTTCTATAGAATTAATAGAAATAGTGGCATCGGGCAATTGACTATTTAATTTGGTTACCACGGTATTGATCATTACAAAATCTTGAAAAGATGTCAATGAAATTTCGGCAGAGGAATCGCCAATTTGGATGTTATTTTGAATATCATAAACATCTAAATCCATATTATACAGAGTAGTACTTTCATTAAAAGAATTAGTTCCATTAAAAACATTATTTTGAGGATTTAACGGATTGCTTAATAAGTTTCCATTGAATTTAAATTCTTCTGTAGCCAGCGAGGAATCACCTTCCCAAGCCAAAAAACCAACTTTGGAATTTGCATTATCTATGACATTTAAACTATTTAAAGTTATTGTTAACTCATCTGGAACTCCCTGTAATCCGTCATAAATATTTACTTGATTGATTGGTAAGTTATTGTTTTTGTAGATTATTATAATTGCCCAACCAGCAAAGTTGGTTTTTCTTTGTAAGTGTAAATCTTCAAAAGCAGAAATATCAAGATTAGACAAAGTATAATTGCCATTTCCTGTATTTTGTATAATGGAAGTAACATCTTTAAAAGCACTAAAATAGGTAAAGGTATCAATGCCAAAAGTTCTACTGAAAGCAAAAGTTCGATCCGGAATTATAGTTTCTGAGTTTAAATTAACCTCAAAATCTCCATCGCCACTTCCTGCCCAATATAAATAGGCTTTTTCTATTTCATCTGATGGATTCATTGATAAAGAAGCAGAAGATGAAGTCCCAGTTACATTGTCAATAACGGAATTATTCTCGGCGCTATTCATAGTATTACCAAAAAATGTAAAATCAAAACGTCCATTAAATTGCTTATATATGCTAATATTTTGGCTTCTCACGCAGTTAATATTGAGCCAAAAGACAATAAAGTAAAGTAAATTTCGTTTTAAATTCATAACAGTTCTAAATTTAATTGGTTTAAAAATAGGTAATTATTTTGATTTTCTTATTTTTCGTTAAGTTACTGCTATTATAAAATAAATGTTTAATTTTCCAATGTTTAAAAAACAACTGTGAAAAACTATACTGTCAGACGTTATAATCCTGAAGATTCTGCCCTTTGGAATGCTTTTATAAGCACTGCAAAAAATGCTACTTTTCTCTTTCATCGTGATTTTATGGAATACCATGCTGATCGATTTGAGGATTACTCTTTACTGGTTTTTGAAGAAAAAAAATTGGTTTCAGTAGTTCCTGTAAATAGAGTTCAGAATACAGTTTATTCCCATCAAGGATTGACTTATGGTGGGTTTGTTTTTAATGATAAAATAAAAATAGGTAAAGTTATTGCTGTTATGCAATGTGCTTTAAAGTTTTTGAATGAAAATAAAATTGATACATTTCAACTGAAACTAATACCTTCAATTTATCATACTTTTTTTTCAGAAGAAATTGAATATGCTTTGTTTTTGGCACATGCAAAATTAACCAGAAGAGATTGCCTTTCAGTACTAGATTTAACAAAAGATATTTTATATTCAAAAATCAGAAAAAGAGGTATAAAAAAAGGCTACTTAAATAGTTTAAATTTTATAGAAGAGGATGATTTATCTGGATTTTGGAACGAAATTTTAATACCAAATTTAGCTTTAAAACACCATGTTAAACCCGTGCATTCACTAAGTGAAATATCTTTGTTACGTCAAAAATTCCCTAATAATATCCGTCAATTTAATATTTATCATAAAGATAAAATCGTAGCTGGAACAACAGTTTTTGTTTCAGACAATGTGGTTCATGCACAATATATTTCGGGTAATGATGATAAAAATAAATTAGGAAGTTTAGATTTCTTATTTAATTATTTGATAAAGAATGTTTTTAAAGATAAAACTTATTTTGATTTTGGTATTTCTCACGAGGATAAGGGTCAAAAAATAAATGAAGGATTACTTTATTGGAAAGAAAGTTTTGGAGCAAATTCTGTTACTCAAGATTTTTATGAAGTAGCAACTAAAAATTATACTCTTTTAAACTCTATTATGATATGATAAAATTCCTCGATTTACAAAAAATCAATTTGCCTTTTCAAGAAGCTTTTCATCAAAAAATGCAACAAGTTCTTGATAAAGGTTGGTTCATTCTAGGAGATGAAGTCAAAACTTTTGAAACTAATTTTGCATCATTTTGTGGAACAAAATATTGTATTGGAATTGGCAATGGATTGGATGCTCTGGCACTTATTTTTAAAGGATATATTCAATTAGGCAAATTACAAAAAGGAGATGAGGTGATTGTTCCTGCCAATACCTTTATAGCTAGTATTTTAGCTATTCTTCAAGCCGATTTAGTCCCAGTTTTAGTAGAGCCAAAATTAGAGACCTATACTATAGATCCTGATTTAATTCTAGATAAAATTACTTCAAAAACTAAAGCTATTTTAGTAGTCCATCTTTATGGACAATTGGCTGAAATGGAAATTATAAATTCAATTGCAAAAAAGCATAATCTATTAATTATTGAAGATGCCGCTCAAGCTCATGGCAGTTGTTTAAATGAAAAAAAAGCTGGAAACTTGTCTGATGCTGCTGCATTTAGTTTTTATCCAGGTAAAAATCTTGGAGCTTTGGGTGACGCAGGTGCAATTACTACAAATGATAATGAACTTGCTCAAGTAGTGTTTGCATTAAGAAATTATGGTTCGGAACAAAAATATCAAAACGAATTCATCGGTGTAAATTCTAGATTAGATGAAATACAAGCAGCTTTTTTGAATGTCAAATTACCTCACCTTGAAAGTGAAAATGAAGTTAGAAGAAGTATTGCACGGCGATACATTTCTGAAATTAAAAATCCAAAAATAACTTTACCCCATTGGAATGGTTCACTTAGTCATGTGTTTCACTTGTTTGTCATTAGAACTAAGAATCGTTTACAATTGCAAAACTATTTGAAACAAAATGGTGTTGAAACTTTAATACACTATCCTATTTCCCCACATAAGCAAAAAGCATTTGAGCCATGGGGTCAATTATCATATCCTATTACTGAAAAAATACATCAAGAAGTTTTGAGTTTGCCGATAAGTCCAGTGATGAAATCGGAAGAGGTGACTTACGTTATTCAGATTTTAAATCATTTTTAATTTGGAAATACTTAAAAAATTAGCATCTAAAGAACTGTTTAAAGTTACTTCTTTGAATAGCATCAGTGTGATTTTTAAAATCGGAATTGGATTAATCACTTCAAAATTGTTGGCCATTTTTGTCGGGCCATCGGGTATGGCTTTAGTTGGTAATTTTAGGAATTTTATTTCGTCTTTGGAAAGTATAGCCACATTAGGTTTTCAAAACGGAATTGTGAATTATATAGCGCAAAGCAGAGAGGATAATTTAAAATTGAATAAAATTATTTCTACTGTTTTTACAAGTCTATTTATGGTTTCTTTGCTTTTGAGCAGTGGTTTGTTTTTGTTTTCAGAATATTTGTGTGTTCAGATTTTTGGACCTAATTCTAATTTCGGAATTGTCTTTAAATGTTTGGCATTGTCACTTCCTTGGTATGCAACTTCTATATTTTTACTTTCGGTAATTAATGGTTTAGGAAATTATAAAAGGGTGATTCAAATCAATATTATCGGAAATGCTGTTGGCTTGTTTGTCTCTATTATCATGATAATATACTTCAAAACATTAGGCGCCATACTTTCAATCGTTATTACACCCTCGTTAATGTTTTTTATAACCTATTACTTTATCAATAGAGAAATCAATTTTTTTAAAGCAATCCATTTAAATCAATTTGATTTTAAAATAATAAAAAAACTATCTTCTTTTTCACTAATGGCATTAGTTTCATCAGTTATTGGACCAATGGTTTTTTTGACTGTCAGAAAATATGTAATTCATATTGTTGGCTTGGAACAAGCCGGGTATTGGGAAACAATAACTCGTATTTCGAGTTATTACCTAATGTTTGTTACCACAATTTTATCTATTTATTTTTTGCCAAAATTAACCGTTACCACTAGTAATCAGCAAACAAAAAGCATTTTTTGGAGTTTTTACAGGTATTTACTTCCATTATTTACTATTGGGATAATTGTCTTGTATTTTTTGCGCTTTTTCATAATTAAAATGCTTTTTACAGTTGAATTCCTTCCCGTTGCTAGTTTGTTTTTTTGGCAAATGATAGGTGATTTTTTGAAGGTTGCTTCCTTAATTTTGGGTTATAATTTATTGGCAAAAAAGATGACAGTTGTTTTTATTATTACAGAATTGTTTTCACTTTCAATCACCTATTTTTTAAGTTTGTATTTGGTTCCTATTTTTGGTGTTGAAGGAGTTGTGATGGCCCATGCTTTTACCTATTTAGTATATTTGATAGTGTTGAGTATGGTTTTTAGGAAAAGTATTTTTTAATTATTTATAATTGAATCTATAATAATAGAATATTTTTCAGCTCCTTTTGCATTTAAGTGATCATCATTACTAAAATCTTTAATAGTAAAATCACTGTTTTTTTCAAAATCTAAATACTTAATGTTATATTTTGTAATTAAATTTTGAATAAATTTATTAACCTTTATTTTTTTTATAATTAATTCATTCTCAATGTAGGTTTTGTACAATGGTGTTGAAAAAATATAAATTTCAATATTTTTTTGTTTACAATATTCTATTATAGACATGATTCTTTCCGAATTTTTTTTGAAATCAAGGTCTGATATTTCTTTATGTCTAAATTCAATTCTTTTTTTCGCAGAATTAGCTATTTTATTGGGGTCATAATTCATTTCAGAAAATTCGTCTGAAAAATTTCCTTCTTCAAATCCAAATTTATTTATAATGGGTGGTCTGTAATTTTTATTAAATCTTTCTAAAATAATTTTATTAAATAGTTTTGTATTGGATAAATAAATTGATAATTTATTCAAATAATTTATTGGGTAAATTTCAATATCGTAATAGATACTGTACCAAGAATATCTGAAATAATCTTTTTCTCTTTGAGTATCTAGGCTATGATAGTCTAATTCGAAAATCACTTTTTTTAAATTTTTCATTTGGTTAATATTATGAAAAAAAAGTGCTGAATCTAGCTGTATGTCCTGCGAACCATATGATAAGTTTGCAGTTTTCATTTTAAAAAATTTAGGATTTAATGCACATTGATTGTGAGATGAGCCTAAAATTAAAACTTCAATAGTTCCTTTATTTTTTTTAAAATAATTTGCTATTGTTATAAATGAGTTTTGTGAGTTTCTGAAATAAAGTTCAAATCCTATTAAAACTAACAAAATTGGAATAACAAATATCAAAAATTTTTGTAAAAATTTTTTCATCTCAAAACTGGAAATATATAAATTCTTGTTCTTTACCCATAAAAATAAAGATCATTATAATTAACAGGTAATAAAACGAAATCCGAACCATTTTCGGCCACTTAAATCCCAATCGTTCCAGTGCATACTGATTTTCTCTCCCTAACCATTCAATAATTATAAATAAAAATAATAATATGAAAAGTGTTGATGGAAATATTGTTGGTTTTGAAAATAGTGATTTATTGAAAATTCCATGGATGTAGTTTATGGCGTGTGTAATGTTGTTTGCTCTAAAGAAAATCCATGCAAATGATGTAAGTGAGAAAGTAATCAGTATTTGAATTACTTCACTAAATCTAGGTATTAATCTATCTTTAGCCACAATTTCCATATTGTTTCTGTTTTTATTAAATAATAATAGTGGTAAAAAATACAATGCATTTAAAAATCCCCAAGCCAAGAATGTCCAGTTTGCACCATGCCAAAAACCACTGATTAAAAAAATTATAAATATGTTTCTTACTTTAATCCAAGCGCCTGTTTTGCTCCCACCTAGAGGAATATATAAATAATCTTTAAACCATGTGGTAAGTGAAATATGCCATCGCCGCCAAAATTCAGCAATATCTCTGGAAAAGTATGGAAAGGCAAAATTGCGTAATAAATTTATCCCAAAAAGTCTCGCAGTTCCTAATGCAATGTCTGAATATCCAGAAAAATCACAATAAATTTGGAATGCAAATAATAAAGCACCAAGCACTAAATTACTTCCTGATTGATGAGCGGAATCATTAAAAATAAGATTGACATACTCAGCACAATTATCTGCAATTACAATTTTCTTAAATAAACCCCAAAGGATTTGTCTCAAACCATCAGCTGTTGCTGTGTAATTGAATTTTCTATTCCGTTGAATTTGGGGTAAAAGATGCGTAGCCCTTTCTATTGGCCCGGCTACCAGAAGGGGAAAGAAACTCACAAAAACAGAGTAAATAACAAAGTTCTTTTCGGGTTTTATTCTATCGTAATAAATATCGATAACATAAGATAATCCGTGAAAAGTATAAAAAGAAATCCCAACAGGAAGTATTACTTTCAATAATAATGGGTTGCTATTTAAACCAAAAGACTCTAACAATTCTGAAAATGAAGTCGCAAAAAAGTTATAGTATTTAAAAAATCCCAACAACCCGATATTAGCAGAAATGCTCAACCATAACCAAAACTTTTTTATTTTTGAATTTTGAGATTTGTATATTTTTAAGCCCGTGAAATAATCTAAAAGTGTTGAAAATACTAGTAGAAACAAAAAAAGGTAATCCCAGCAAGAGTAGAAAAAATAACTTGCTACAAGAAGCAATATGTTTTGTTTTTTGTAGTTTTTATTTGCAACAAACCAATAGAGTAAATAAACAATTGGTAAAAAAAAAGCAAAATTGATAGAGTTGAATAACATAAGTTAATAATTAAAAACGGTCTAATTAGTTTCCCAAACCTTTAAGTATTTTTCAGCAATTTTAATATAATGGTGTTCCTTTTCTATAAAAGTTCTTGCTCGTTTTCCTATAGCTATAATTTCTTGTGGATTCTCAATTAAAAAAGATAGCTTCATCACCAAATAATCTAAATCAGGTAAAGCATTAATAACTACTTCATCTTCTTGTAATCCGTAATGTTCTAAAAACTCTTTTTCCGCTCCAGTAAATACCACTTTCCCTTTTGCCATAGCTTCCAGTGCGTTATAGCCTTGATCTCTGCTAAAGCTCTGATCTAAAAGAATATGTGATTTGTTGTAAAGTTCAATATATAGTGGATATGGAATTGTATTTGTAATTATTATTTCTACTTTATCTTGATACTTTTCTTTTATTATTTTCAACGCTTTTTCAAAATATGGAATTCCTTTTTGATTGTAACTGTATTTATTGATGCCTAAAAAAATAATTATTTTGTTTTCAATAACTAATTCTTTAAATTCTAATTTATTTATATTCACAGGATAAGGGATAAAACCTGAGTAAATAGAATAATTTTTTGTAGCATCTACATAGTCAAAGTCAGTAGCAATTAAACCATCGAAATTTTCCATAATAAATTCGTGAATTTTAATATGCTTTTTTTCAAAATAGTCATAGAATGGATTGAATTCTTTATAAAGATTTTGATT
>CALPPS020000086.1 GCA_943325515.2 Flavobacterium psychrophilum | reverse complement strand
TGAAAATGAATCGCATCTTCTTCAAATAAATAATAGGGCGTTAAATCTTGGCCTCCGCCAAACCAACTATTAATTACTTTTCCGTTGTCGTCATACATTTCAAAATAACGCCAATTAGCATGTACCGTTGGCACCATTGGATTTTTTGGGTGAATGACCAAACTCAATCCGCAAGCAAAAAAATCAGCTTCGCCCACGTTGAATAGTTGACGCATGGCTTCAGGTAATTTCCCGTGAACTGCCGAAATGTTTACGCCACCTTTTTCGATTACGTTTCCGTTTTCTATAACTCGTGTTCTTCCGCCTCCGCCTTCTGGACGTTCCCAAATATCTTCTCGAAATTTGGCAACACCATCAATGTCCTCTAATCCTTTACAGATTTGATCTTGTAGGTTTTGTATGTATTGGTAAAATTTATCTTTCATTAACTTGTATTAAGTATAGCGTATTAAGAATTAAGACTTAAATGTCTTTGTACTTAATACTTAAATCTTTGTACTTTATTTATACTCTTTCACCGCTTCCACAAATGCTTTTGCATGGTCTACAGGAATATTGGGTAAAATGCCGTGACCTAAGTTGACGATGTAATTGTCCTTGCCGAATTCATCAATCATTTCGTGAACCATTTTTTTGATGGTTGGTATTGGAGACAACAAACGACTTGGGTCAAAATTGCCTTGTAAGGTAATTTTTCCACCAGATAAATAGCGCGCATTTCTTGGCGAACAAGTCCAATCTACTCCTAAAGCCGACGCTTTTGTTTTTGCCATATCTCCTAATGCGAACCAACAACCTTTTCCGAAAATAATAACTGGTGTTATTTCTGCTAAAGCTTCAGTAATTTGATTGATATATTGGAATGAAAATTCTTGATAATCTACTGGAGACAACATACCGCCCCAAGAATCGAAAATTTGAATGGCATTGCAACCTGCTTTTACTTTTTCTTTTAAATATAAAATAGTGGTGTCGGTAATTTTTTGTAATAAAACATGTGCTGCAACAGGATTGGAGAAACAAAATCCTTTGGCGGTATCAAAACTTTTAGATCCTTTTCCTTCTACTGCATAACAGAAAATCGTCCATGGCGAACCTGCAAAACCAATTAATGGCACCTCATCGTTCAGCATTTGTTTTGTCAATTTAATCGCGTCAAAAACATAACCCAAGGTTTCGTTTACATCTGGAACAAAGACTTTTTCTACATCTTGAGAAGTCCGAATTGGATTTGGGATTATCGGGCCTAAATTGTCTTTTAATTCCACGTGAATACCCATAGCTCTTGGCACGACCAAAATATCGGAAAACAAAATCGCTGCATCTGGTTTGACTATACGAATCGGCTGAACAGTGATTTCAGCTGCTAATTCTGGTGTTTCACAACGGGTAAAAAAATCATATTTGTCACGCAAAGCTCTGAATTCTGGCAAATATCTTCCAGCTTGACGCATCATCCAAACGGGTGGACGTTCTACTGTTTCATTGTTTAAGGCACGAAGAAATAAGTCGTTCTTGATCATTTTTTTATGTTTTTTGCCACAAAGGCACAAAGTTTAATTGTTGTAATATTCTATTACTTCATAAATCACATTTTCAACCGATGGTTTGTCTGCAATTATGATGTTTTTTACTTTTTTGTTTTCTAAAGATTCTGCTGTGGTTTCGCCGATGCAAAAGCAAATTTCTTCTTTTATAGTATTCAATTTCAAATAGCTTTCAACTGCGGATGGACTGAAAAATAATATTCCATCAAGTTTATTTATTATTTTTTTTTGTATTAAATTCGTTTCGTAAACTTCAATTTCATTGAAAGTGATTCCGTTTTCTTTAAGCGTATTTGAAAGTACTTCTTGCCTTAAATTTCCGCTAAAAAAAGTATAGCTTTCTTTTGAATAAATAAGTGAAATTATTTCAGCCAAATCAGCTGCGTAGCCAGTATAAGCTAAAACTTTAAAGCCATTTTCGGTTAATAAATCTTTGGTTTTCATTCCAACAGAGAAGACATTTTTGCTTTTAAGTTCGTTACATTTTGGATGTTGTAAAATACTTTGAACAGCATTTTGACTTGTAAAAATCAGATTTTTGTTGATTTTAGATAATTCAAAATTCTTGATATTTGTTTCGATAAAATCTTCTTCAATAACTGTAAAGTTGGCATCTAAGAACTCTTGCTTTTGATTTGGCAAAAGCTTTTTAGTGGATAGTATGTTGATTTGTTTTGTCATTGTTTACTATAAAATACGGTATCGATAAAATATAAAATACCCTCTTGAGTTAGCACATTTTCATCATGTAAATCTTCAAGAATTATCCCTAATTCAGAATGATAATAATCATGATTTCTAGTGTTTTCAAAACAGTTAGCGGTCATAAATTCTTTAACTTTATGTAAATCAGTTGGTTGATTTGCTTTTACAAAGGGTTGTTCGACTAAAGCAAATAGAATTTCATCAACAAAACAAAAACCAACTAGTGTATAAGAAGTTTCTGGGAAGAAATAATTGTTTAGCAATAAGTTTATGAAATAATCCTGCCAAGAGGAATAGTAGATCGAGTCATTAAGTTTATATACGGTTTTTTCATTTTTAATATAAACTTTTTGTTCAGCACCTTCAGATACAAATAAATCAAAATTTACTTTATCATTAGCCCAAAGGTTATTCTGATTGCAATATTCAATTATACTCTTTGTTTCTTCTTGTTTGTAGTGCTTATCGATTTTAACCATTGAGCTTGCTGTTTTGCTTGCTCCAAGGTAACTGGCAATTGTTTGGATAAGAGTTCTTTCGCTAGCTCTGCTCTTTCCTTGAATGATATTTTGTAGTTCATTTTTTATGAAATTTATATCCATACAAATATAATGCTTTTTTTATAAATTAAATTTTTCATAAATAAACACTCTATTTATTCAATTGTCTCTTAATTTGGACACTAATTCAGTTCCGCCATTATTCAAAATTTCTTGCGCTGAGTTAAACCCAAGTTTTTTCCATTCAGAAACGTCTACTTTTTTTTCAATTTCTAATTTTTGTTTTCCGTCGATGGATAGTAAAGCTCCTTTGAAATTGATGATGTCTTCTTTTTCATTATAAGTTGCAATCGCTCCAATTGGGGCAGTGCATCCACCTTCCAATATTCTTAAAAATTGTCTTTCGATGTATGTGCAAATCTCTGTTTCAATATGATTTAATTGTGAAACCGCATCTATCGTATAATTGTCATTTTCCATGGCCAAAACTACCATTGCACCTTGAGCTGGTGCTGGAGTCATCCAATCTAGATTGATATAATTCTCTGGTTTTAGGTTGATTCTCTCTAAACCTGCGGCTGCAAAAACGGCACCACTCCAATCATTATCCTGCAATTTTTGCATTCTAGTGTTTACATTTCCGCGTAAATCGACCACTTTGTGATTTGGATATTTGTTCCACCACATGGCTTGACGGCGCAAACTTCCTGTAGCAATAGTTACATTAGATTCTAAAAAGTCTAAGTTCCCTTTGTGAACTAAGATGTCTAAAGTTGTGGCTCTCTCTAAAACTGCAGCTTGCACAATTCCAATTGGCAAAGCAGTTGGCACGTCTTTCAAAGAATGCACTGCAATATCAATTTGACCATTTATCATGGCAATATCTAAAGTTTTTGTGAAAATTCCAGTGATTCCTAATTCGTAAAGGGGTTTATCGAGGATAATGTCGCCTTGTGATTTTACAGCTATAATTTCGGTTTTATAACCTAAATCATTAAGCTGTTTTTGAACGGTATTTGCCTGCCAAAGTGCGAGTTCACTATCACGAGTTCCTATTCGTATTGTCTTTCCCATTTCATTTATTTAGAAGAAAATCGAATTTAACTAAAAAAAGATTTCTCTTGTTCTAGTTGAAATACTTTTTCAATCCATTCAATACCTTCATCCATTGATTCGCCCTCTTTTAAATGGTTTACAAAATGATTGGTGATTTTTTGAATGATTCTATTGCTAATTAATTCCGCTTGTTCTTCATCAAAATTGGCTAATTTTTTTCGCTGAAAGTTCAATTCGCCCTCTTTAATTGAATTTAATTTTTCTTTTAATGCCTGAATGGTTGGTGCAAATTTTCTGTTTTTTGTCCATGCAATGAATTCCTCTTTAATTTCTTCGATGATAGCTTCGGCAGCAGGAATGTGTAATCTACGATTTTCTAAAGTTTCGTCTGTAATTTGAGATAAATGATCTAGATGAATCAACGTTACACCTTCAACTTCTTTTACATTTTCATGAACATTTTTTGGAATGGATAAATCTAAAATCAATAAAGGTTTTTTTAGATTTAAAATTGCTTTGTCAATGGTTGGATTTTGTGCTCCTGTAGCAACAATAACAACATCGGCTTTTTGAAGTTCTAATTGTAAATCGGAGTAATCTTTTACAACTAAATTTAATTTTTTAGCCAGTTTCTCAGCTTTGTCTTTAGTGCGATTTATCAAAGTAATCTGATCGTGTTTGGTATGCTTAACCAAATTTTCACAAGTATTTCTTCCTATTTTTCCTGTTCCGAAAAGCAAAATATTTTTATTAGAAATATCGACTACGTTCTTTATGATATATTGAACCGAAGCAAAGGAAACCGAAGTAGCGCCCGATGAAATTTCAGTATCTGTTTTAATTTTTTTGCTAGCTTGAATAACCAAGTTTACTAATCTCTCTAGGAATGAGTTGATCATTCCGTTGGATTTACTTTCGTTGAAAGCAGTTTTTAACTGACTAATAATTTCAAAATCTCCAAGAATTTGACTATCTAAACCAGTCCCAACTCGAAACATGTGATTGATGGCTTCTTGATTTTTATAAATGTAGGCAACCTCTTGAAATTCTTCAACGCTTCCGTTGCTGTTTTCACAAAGTAATTTTATTAATTGGTAGGGATGTTGCGCAAAACCGAAGATTTCAGTTCTATTACAAGTTGAAGTCACTAATAATGCTTCAATTCCTTCGGCTTCAGCTTGTATCAGTAAAGTGGATTTTGCTTGATTGTCTAAACTAAACTTTCCTCTAATAGCGGCGTCTGCTTTTTTGTAACTTAATCCTAATGCATAAAAAGAAGACTGTTTCGACATATTAAAATTTTCCATAAGGCACTTTTCTGAAAAGTTCAACAAAATTATTACTATCCATTTCATAAAAACAACGCTAGAGGGACTTTTTGTATCGCTCTGAGAATTTTTAAATCAATTTCGACTTTGTAGCGTTATTTATTTTAAATTTGCAGAGAAATTAAGTATAATAAAATTTATTATATGGATTTATTCTAAATAAAAACATTTAAAAAGTCTGACTCTGAAATGAATTCAGAGTAAAAAATATCGCTATGGGTTCTCAAGAAGTAATAACAATTGAAAATGATTTTACCCTAATTCGCTTTCAAAATGATGGAAACGAAAATTTTCATGTAAAAAAACATGTAAATCAGGGACTTATCCAATTTCATTTTGGCATTAAAGGAAAAGCAAAATTTGTTTTTAATGAAGGAAATTATGCTTTAGAATTGAAAGATGAAAAGTCATTATTGTTTTACAATCCTCAAAAAGAGTTGCCATTAAATTTAGAATTAACTCCAAATTCATGGGTAATATCAGTAATCATTTCGATACAAAAATTTCACGGATTGTTTTCGAATGATTCTGAACACATTCCGTTTTTAAGCGAAGAAAATAAAGATAAAAAATATTATAAAGAAGGCGATATTAGTCCGTCAATGGCTATCGTATTGAGTCAATTATTTCATTACAATTTGAATCCATCCATAAAAAACCTCTATTATAAAGGTAAAGGATATGAATTATTAAGTTTGTATTTCAACCGTTCTGAAGATCCAAATGCGGAGCAATGTCCGTTTTTAATTGATGAAGATAATGTTTTGAAAATTAAGAAAGCCAAAGAAATTATCATCACAAATATGGCCGAACCGCCAGGATTAGAAGAGCTTTCGGAGCAAGTTGGACTGAGTTTAAAAAAACTAAAAATGGGTTTCAAACAAATTTATGGTGATACGGTTTACGGGTTTTTATTTGATTACAAAATGGATTATGCCCGTCAATTATTAGATTCTGGCTACTATAATGTAAACGAAGTTGGTTTGAAAATTGGTTACAGCACAGGAAGTCATTTTATAGCTGCCTTCAAAAAGAAATTTGCCACGACACCGAAGAAATATTTAATGTCAATGAGTCAAAATAGTTAAATTTAAAACGTAAAAAAAAGTTTAATTACTTTTATAAAAAAACAAAAAACACCATGAAAGGAGTATTATTAGTCAATCTAGGTTCGCCCGAAAGTCCAACAGCAAAAGATGTTAAGCCTTATTTAGATGAGTTTTTAATGGATAAATACGTAATTGACGTTCCGTTTTTATTACGTGCATTATTGGTTCGCGGTGTTATTTTACAAACGCGACCAAAAAAATCGGCAGAAGCTTATGCACGAATTTGGACAAGCGAAGGTTCGCCACTGATTGTAATTTCTAAAAAAATGCACCAAAAAGTGCAATCATTAGTTGATATTCCTGTTGCCTTAGCGATGCGATATGGAACAATAACCATCATGAAAGGATTACAGGAATTGAAAGATAAAGGCGTAACCGAAGTAATGTTGATGCCTTTATATCCACAACACGCTATGGCTTCCACTACTACTATTTTAGTTTTGGCAGAAGAATTACGCCAGAAGTTTTTTCCGGAAATGACCTTTACCAATGTTCCGGCATTTTATAATAAACCCGATTATATTCAGGCATTATCCAATTCTATAAAAAAACATCTCGAAGGATTTGATTACGACCATTTATTGTTTTCGTATCACGGTGTTCCAAAACGTCATATTCGCAAAACAGATGTAACCAAATCGCATTGTAAAATGGACAGAACTTGTTGCGACACGCCTTCGCCAGCACATGAATTTTGTTATAGCCATCAATGTTATGAAACGACCAAACAAGTAGTGAAAACATTAGGTATTCCGGAAGAAAAATATAGCCAAACCTTTCAATCTCGATTAGCAGGCGACAAATGGTTAACACCTTATACTGATGTTGAAATTAATAAAATGCCAAAAAAAGGTATAAAAAAATTAGCGGTTGTAACCCCAGCTTTTGTTAGTGATTGTTTGGAAACTTTGGAAGAAATTGCCATGGAAGCCAATGAAGAATTTTTACACCATGGGGGCGAAGAATTTATGGCAGTTCCTTGTATGAACGATGAAGACGAATGGTGTGGTGTCGTTGCGAATTGGATTAAAGAATTTGAAAAATAATATTGGTTTCAAGTTTAAGGTTTCAAGTTGTTTTAATTCGACTGAAAACTGAAAACTGAAAACTGAAAACTGATAAAAATGGAACTCTACAACTACATAAAATCGCTACACTTAATCTTTGTCATTACCTGGTTTGCAGGTTTGTTTTATATTGTTCGGTTGTTTGTATATCAAATTGAAGCCAACGAAAAATCAACTCCTGAACGTGAAATTTTACTGAAACAATACAAAATAATGACCTATAGGTTGTGGTATATCATTACATGGCCAAGTGCTATTTTAGCAACGCTTTTTGCCGTTTGGTTATTAGTTTTAATGCCAGCTTGGTTGCAAATGCCATGGATGCATGTTAAATTGGGTTTCATAGTTTTATTAGTTGCATATCAAATTAAATGTCAAAAAATTTATAAACAATTGCAAAATGACAATTTCAAGTATTCTTCTAACTTCATGCGTTTATGGAATGAAGGTGCCACGATTATTCTTTTTGCCGTGGTTTTTTTAGTAATTTTAAAAAATGCTTTCAACTGGATTTATGGAGTCATCGGGATTTTTTTGTTTTCCATCATAATCATGTTGGGATTTAAGTTTTACAAACGAATACGAGAGAAAAAATAGTTTGCAGTCGCAGTAATCAGCTGAGACTGAAAACTGAACACTGCTACTGAAAACTGAACACTATGATAAACGGCTTCAAAATGTCAATGTTATCGCTTCGAGTTAGGATTTTCCTATCGATGATTATATTGATATTAATTGCTTCCATTTTGATGGCTTCTATTTCGATTATTCAGTTTAAAAATGAAGCCAAAGACTACCATCAAGAACGTTTAGACCGAAAAGAATTTGCTATAAAAGAGCACATCAATTATGTGCTTTCCACTACGACTTATCCATTAACTCAGGATAATTTAAGGCTAATTTTTAAGGATAAAATTCATGAATTGTCCGATATTCATAATCTTGAAATCAACATTTATTCACTAAAAGGGAAATTAGTAAAATCATCTAAAGCTAAGTTTTCTGTTGATAAAGTTGCTCCGCCAATTCCAAATTATATTCTAAAACTCGTTCAATCTTCAGTTGAAAAAAGATATGTTGATATCAAAAATGTTGATGGAGTTAAAAATCGTTCGGCTTACAGTCAAATAAAAGACGATAAGTTCAAACCTCTTGGAATATTAAACATTCCTTATGTAGAAGATGATGGTTTTTATGAAACTGAGCTACGTCAATTTTTATTGCGATTGAGCCAAGTGTATTCTTTCATGTTGATTATTGCGTTTGCTTTGGCTTATTTCCTTTCGAGCTATATTACCAAATCCTTAAAAACCATTTCAGACAAAATCAACGAAACGAGTTTGAACCAAAAAAACGAGAAAATTGTCATCGAAGCCAACAGTAAAGAGATTAATTCCTTGATAAATGCCTACAACCAAATGGTGGATAAACTAGAAGAAAGTGCAACCATGTTAGCTCAAAGCGAACGAGAACAAGCATGGCGCGAAATGGCAAAACAAGTAGCACACGAAATCAAAAATCCACTGACACCAATGCGATTAACTGTGCAAAGTTTTCAACGAAAGTTTGATGGCAATGACCCAAACTTAAAACAAAAATTAGACGATTATTCAAAAACATTAATCCAACAAATTGATACTATGAGTGCTGTGGCTTCAGCATTTTCCAACTTTGCTTCGATGCCAGCACAACAAAATGAAAACCTCAACGTGGTTGATGTTGTGGAATTATCATTAGATATTTTCAACGAAGATTTCATCATTTTTGAAAGCAATAATATTGAAATTATTTCAAAATTAGACAGAACACAATTGATCAGAATTATTACTAATTTAGTCAAAAATGCCATTCAATCTATCCCGGAAGAAAAGGAAGAAAAACAAATTTTGGTATCTGTAAAAGAAATAGATGACAATGTAATCATTTCGGTTATAGACAATGGTATTGGCATTGAAACAGAAAATATTGAACACGTTTTTGAACCAAAATTTACTACCAAAACCAGTGGAATGGGATTGGGTTTAGGAATTATAAAAAATATTATAGAAAATTATAAAGGAACAATTACTTTTGAAACAGAACTTGGAAAAGGTTCTACTTTCATAGTTTCGCTTCCTATTGTGAAATAAAAATTTAAACCATGAACTTCGAAAACATACTCGTTACCGTTGAAAACCACATTGGACAAATTACTATTAACCGTCCATCAAAATTAAATGCGCTAAATGTAGCTACCATACAAGAACTTCATAATGCTTTTGAAGCCCTGGAAAGCAATAATGATGTTAACGTAATTATAATTACTGGAGAAGGTGAAAAAGCTTTCGTTGCTGGTGCTGATATTTCTGAATTTGCAAATTTTTCTGTTGAAGAAGGCGCACAATTAGCCGCACAAGGACAAGAATTATTATTTGATTTTGTCGAAAATTT
>CALPPS020000085.1 GCA_943325515.2 Flavobacterium psychrophilum | reverse complement strand
CTTTATCTGCTTTTCCGCTTTTGGTGGTAATTAATATAACTCCACTTGCTCCACGAGAACCATAAATTGCTGCAGAAGCGGCATCTTTTAGCACCTCAACAGAAGCCACATCTGCCATATTCAAAGAGCCGAGTCCATCTGGAATAGGTTGTCCGTCAACAACAACTAAAGGATTTGCTCCTGCATTAATGGAACTAATTCCACGAACCGTAATTTGAGCGTCAGCACCAGCTTCAGATGAAATATTCTGAACTTGAACCCCAGCAATTTTTCCTTGCAAAGCTTGGTCAAGTCTTGAAACGGCTATTTCATCTAATTTTTCATTTTTGTATTTGGAAATAGCACCCGTCACATTGGATCTTTTTTGGGTTCCATATCCAATAACTACGACTTCGTCTAGTTGATTTTTTTCTTCAAGAAGCGTAATATTAATTTCTTTATTTTTTCCTACAACCACAACTTGTGGAGCAAATCCTAGATAGGAAAATCTTAATATTGATTTAGAATTTTTTACTTCTATAGTGTATTTTCCATCTAAATCAGTGAAGGCATCTTTTTCTTCAAATGTAATAGTGACATTTGGAATTGGAATGCCTTTGTCGTCAACAACTTTTCCTGATACTTTCTTAGTATCACCTTGGCTGTATACGATTGAAGTGAAAATTAGTAAAAAAAATAATAGTGGTTTTTTCATAACTTAATGGTTAATTAATTTGTTTTTTGGTTGTGAATTATCATAAAATAATGTTAAATGATAAAAAAAATTGAAGTGTAAAAATATAGGTTCTAGGTTGATTGAAAATCCGTTAATGGTATAAAAATTGTACATCATGTATTTATTAATTTACTTTTTTATAGTTTTCATAAAAAAAATAAAAGTCTGTAAAGTTATATGTATTTATTTAATAATGATTTAGTAAAAAATGTTTGAAGAATTAAATAATAATTTTATCCATAAAAAAAGGCATTCTTTCGAATACCTTTTTCTTTACTATTTTAGTTAGGCTTAAGACTAACACTTGGATGGATTATTCTTCTGCTTTTCCCTTTTTCTTATCCACATTACTGGCATGTCTTCCGCTTCCTCCTGCATTGTCTAAAATGCCTTTTTCTGGACTCAAATCTTGTAGCACTTTTTGAAGGCGATCATGCGCTTGACTTGCTTCTTTATTGGTTTTAATATCAGTAACCAACTTTTCTTCAAAAGGTGCATTACTCATGTCAAATAGCTCTCCTTCACGATTTAATTTCCATTTAGCTTCTCGAACATACCATTTGTTTCCTAATTCAATAAAAATCCATTCTCTCGGATTTCCTTTCTTTCCTAATAATTGAGGCAAGAAACTACGACCATCAATGATATTTTTTGTTGGCAACTTTGCCCCAGCCAAATCTGCAAAAGTAGGTAAGATATCACTTGAGTCTATTAATAAATCATTTACCTTACCAGCTTCAATAACTCCTGGCCAGTTGGCTATGGTAGGAACTAAACTCCCACATTCTAGCATGGTTCCTTTTTTACCCGAAAGTGCTTTCCCACCAACTGTACTTCTCCCCGCATATTGACTTGCGGTTCCATTGTCACCCATGAAAACGATTAGGGTATTTTCTCTTAATTTTAAATCATCAAGTGTGCTTAATAGTTTTCCTACTAACTTGTCCATATAAGCAGTATTATCCTCATATAAATCACTTCCAGGCTTACTGTCTGGCGTTCGCTGAATTAATGCGTGAACGTGAACCATTGAATAGTATAGGAAAAAAGGTTTGTCTTTGTTTGATGTTATAAAATCAACTAAATGTTTGTGCATCAAGTCGGGCATATAAGTCAAAGTATCTAACTTTTTATTTACTCCATTTTCGATATAATTTTCAGATTTCTTTTTTTCGGTTGCCCAATAATCGCCACTTCCTTGAAAGGTAATATAATCATCAAATCCAAAATCTTTGGGCGTTAACCCAAACTGGCTCCACTTCCCTACCATAGCAGTAGTATATCCTTCTGGTTTTAAAACTGATGGTATCAAAACCTCATTCTCTGGTTTAATTTGAGCAACCATATCTTGATTTACAGCACCAGTTCTAAATGGATATCTTCCCGTAAGAATCATTGCTCTTGAAGGACCACAAAGTGGCGCGGTATAGCCATGAGTGAATCTAATCCCTCCTTTTGCCAATTGATCAATAATCGGAGTTTTATTATTGTCCGAACCATAACAACTAACATCTCCAATACCTAAATCATCAGCAAGAATGTATATGATATTAGGTTTTGAAGTTTCCTTTTTAACTTTTTTATTTTGAGCAGAAACACTAAAAGTAGTTGCAAATGCAATCAATACAAGTGTGAAAGAAAATTTATTCATGACTTTAATCATATTAATAGGTTAGTTCAATAATATCAGATTTATAGGTTTTTAAGTCTATTTTTTTTGCCAATGCTTCATATTCAGGATTGGAATATTTTTTTGCAGCCAGTTTTAAAATCTTAATTGTTTCTCCAAAACTAATTTTTTGAATTTGTTCATATTCCCAAACTTTTTCATTTTTTAAATAAGGGAGAATCCATTCTAAGGCATTTCTAAGGCTTTTACCTTCACTTATTTGTTGGTTCCAAAGCGATACATTGTTATTTTCTGCCAATTTTGCGATTAAAAAATAGCCGTATAAATTCATGTTGACATAGTTCCATGACTTTGTTCTTTCCAATTCAAAAGGCTGACTCCCATCTAGCTTTAATTGGTTTTCCATTCTATTTTTAAAAACTTCAATTTCACTATTAACAATATCTAATCTATTGGTAAATAATGCAAATGCAATTACTTGTTCACTATAAAAAGTTCCATGATTGTTTTTTGAATCAGCTTCATCTTTGCCAATTGGGCTATCAAGCATCCAAGTTAAATATTCAGAAAACCATTTTTTTAATTCTTCGTGGTCTTTGGTATTCCAATTAGTTGTATTTTGAATTAAAATTGCAGCATCTCCCACTCGAAATAAATCACGAGTTTCTATTATACCTGTTCCACGACCAGTATTTAAACCTGGTATTCCTTGTCCAAAATTGAGGTGAGGATTTTGTCGAGTTTCAGGATTTAAAAACCAAGTTTTTAAGAGTTTTGAAGCAAAATTAGCATACTTCACCTGTTTTGTAAAATAATAAGCTAAAGCCAATGATAAAGTGGCGTCTTCAAGCTTGTCTATTTCTTGTGAATCGGAGATATCGTAATAAGTAGGATTTCTTTGCCCGTCTTTTTTAATATAAGGTAATCCATCGGGCTTTGATGGATCTGGCCACCAATATGGACCAGTACTCATATAATCGTGTTTGTCACCACTAGGAGGCAATTGCTTTTTATTCATTACAGAATATTCATTCACTTCTTCGATTAATTTATCTGCTTTTTTTATAAGCGATTTTAGTGCTCTAACTTTATCAGCATCGTTAGCAAGAATTAAATCGTAATTTTTTTGCAAGTCTTTTCCATCAATAGCCAGCGTTTTTGGAAAACCACTTTCTTTAGAGCTATTAATTTGAGCTTGCAAATTACTTGCTATCAAAAAAATAACGAGAAACGAAATAACTACTTTTGGATTTACCATTTTGAATTTATTAAATATAGGGCCGAAATAAAAGTTAAATATACTAATCTCCAGATGTTTTCCAATTTAAAGTATCTCCTTTCAAATGTCTTAATGCTTCGGCTTCGGTTTTAATACCTTTATCACCTTGGTCTGCCATCCATTTTTTTAATTCAGAAACCAATTTAATTTTTACAGAAGTTAACGATTTATCATCTGCTAAATTATCTAATTCATAAACATCTTTTTTAATGTTATACAATTCAAATTCTGGTCGGTTTCTATACAACTTTGCATGTGCTGCTTGTTTTGGCGTAGTATTTGTTGCTTTTAACCAACTATTATATAACTTATTTTTTGGTTGTGAACCAGAAGATAAAAAGGGTTCGTTATAACTTAAATTCCAAATTAATTTATAATCATGGTCTTGAATAGAACGAACCGGGTAATTGTCGGATCCGTTTTTAATTCCTCGTGTGGTATGCACTCCATAAACGTATTCGCGAACTTCTTTAGATTTTCCTTTTAAAGTAGTATAGAAACTTTTCCCGTCTAGTTTCATTTTCCCTTCTTTATCTCCTCTTAGGGCCTCTGGGTCTCCTCCTGCTGCCTCATATAGCGTTGGCACTACATCAATATATTGGGCTAAAATATCCGTTTTGGTATTTGGCTTAATTACTTTAGGCCAACGAGCAATAAATGCCGATTTTAATCCCATATTATAACAAGTCCATTTAGCAAATGGCATGGAACTTCCGTGTTCACTAGCAAAAAGGAATAAGGTATTGTCTTTATTTTTTTGATTATCTATCATTTTAGTGCAAGTTCCCACAAGACTATCCATATAGGTGATTTCCGCGTAGTATTTCACTAAATCACCTCTAGTTTCTTTTGTATCAACCATGTAAGGAGCTATGTTAATTTTGCTAGCATCATATTGTTTAACATCTCCCCTATTCCAGGGACTATGAGGCTGATTAGAAGCAACAATTAATAAATATGGTTTTGAAGTATCTTTATTTATCCATTTTTCTGCATCAGCAAGTTCTACATCTTTTCCTTCGCCATTATCGCTATTTCTTCCTCCTAAATATTCAAATGGGAAGTTGGCCATTGGAGCATAATGTTGTTTTCCTATTAAAGCCACTCGATAACCAATTTTTTTAAAATGTTGAACAACCGAAACGATGTTGTCATATACCTGAGCATGATTGGGATAGCTTCCGTTTTTTACTGGAAATAATCCTGTGTATAAACTTTGGCGTGTGGGACCGCACATGGCGGTAGCATTATTCATATTATCAAACAACAAACCTTCATTTGCCAATTTTGTTAGATTGGGTGTATGAACGTCTTTATTTCCATAGGGTTCGCAATCTATAGAGGTCATGTCATCGGCTATAAAAAGGAGAATATCGGGCTTAGCATTTGGCGTTAATGTTTTAGTAGTATTATTTACTAACACTCCTTGATTTGTTAATGAAGCTATAACTGGAGTATTAGTGTTTTCTCTATCTGATAAAAAAGATTCTAAATCGGTTTTAGTAAATTTAACATTTTTATAGGCGTTTTTTTCAATTTGGTGATTCTTGAATTTAGAATCCAAAAGTTGAAAAGAAGAAGCTGTAATAATAACTAAACTAGCGAAACCTACTAGTAATATCGATTTGTTTTTCATGTTGTATTATTTAATCTTATTTATTTCGGTTGATTTTATGTTTTCCCAAACTTTAAAATTTCTGTAGGCAAAATGGGTCCATTGCATTTGACGAAATCCAATTTTTCCATCTTCTAGAATTTTTCCATATTTGATTCCGTCATCAGTCCAATCGATAACTTTTCTTTCATCCACAAACAAAAGAATTTTACCTTCTTGCTTTATCAATTTCATTTTATGAATTGCTGTTGATTGCACCGGAATTCCAATTTCTCCCGTTTGTACCAAATTGAAGCCTTTATTTTTTCTTAAGTTGGCGGTTTCTCTATTTGGGTTATCTCTTCCATTAGCATAATAGGATATATGGTAATCATTCATGGCGCCTTTAGTATAATCAGTAAAGGTTCCCAGAGTTCTTTTGGGCATTGAAACATCAAAAATACTTTCGCCTTTCAAACCTTTAGCCGAGAAAAAGAAAATACACAAACCAGCATCTATTTCCTGATTTTGGGCTTCCCATTCAGCTGTAAAATTTCCAGGAAAATCTTTTGGACACCAAAAAACGTGATGGCCTTCTTCATTTGGAGAATACATGTGCATCCAATTATTTTTGAATTCCACTTTTGCTGGGCCTTCTAAAATCCAATCCTTTACCAACTCCGAATTAGATAAAGCATTACTATAAAGCAATTTCCCTTTAGAGAATTCTTGCCCATAAATAGAACCTGTAAACAGTACTAGTAAAACAAAAAGACTATTTTGTAATCTGTTTTTCATCTAATTATTTATGCTCAATTTTATATTCAATGACAATATTAAATAACGGGATGTCACTAAGGTTTTTGGTTACATGTAACACTGGCTCTGCAAATTTTACTGTATTTGCAACTTGAATTCCAGTACCAGGCTTTCCATTTGGAGAATTTCGAGGATCGGTCAATTGGACCTGATTCAGTCTAACCACCACTCGTTGCGCATGACTGTGTAATGCTCTAGTATCTCCGGGATTTAGTCGTTCTTCAAAAACCCGAAATTCAGTATTCTCATATATAATTTTGTTCTTTAAAGGCTCTACCCATTCACTTGGTTTTGTTAAAGGTGGATGGTCTTTCTTTAATGCAATTTCAAAATAAGATCCTTTTGGCAAATCATAGAATTCATTCTCCAAAAAAACGGCAATTTCACCTCTATTAATCTTTATTGTACCTCGATTGCTTTTAAATTTTATTCTATCTAATGCAACAATAATTCTTGTTCCAAAATTTGGTGTATTTGCTAAAGTACAAGCGGCTCCATCTCGAAGCACTTTCATAAAAGCATTATCTAAAGCAACTGAATCTTTATTCACAATAGCAAAATCTTCCAAACATCTATTTGACATCGAATTACTATTTGCAGTAGCAATTTCAGCCGTTAATGCAAACAAAAAAATATAAAATAATTTCATTTTCATTTCAATCAATTAATTAGAAACACATCGAAATCCTAAATGTTCCATGGAAGAATCAGCTGAGCTTTTCATTCTTGCCGAAACACGGTAGCCACTACAATAAGACTCATTGCATAAAAACGAACCGCCACGCATGACTCTTTTAGCTACCAAAGGCTCATCGGGGTCGTAACTTTTTAATGGTCCTTTTGGATTTAATGCGACTTTAACTTTTTTGAAGGAATCATAATAGGTGTTGTTGTATTTATCGGCGCACCATTCCCAGACATTTCCAGCCATATCATATAACCCATAGCCATTTGGCGCAAAAGATTTCACTGGTGCTGATCCAATATATCCATCGGTTGCCTCATTTTTATAGGGGAAATTACCTTGAAATATATTACAATGAACTTTGCCCTCATCTACGCTTTCGTTTCCCCAAGTATAAACATTTTTAATCAGTCCTCCTCTGGCAGCATATTCCCATTCAGCTTCGGTTGGCAATCGTTTTCCAGCCCATTTGCAATAGGCATTGGCGTCATCCCAGCTAATATGAACTACGGGGAAATTCTCTTTTCCAACTATATCACTATCTTTTCCTTTTGGATGTTTCCAATCAGCTCCGTGTGACCAACTCCACCACTGACTATAATCTTGCAAACTCACTTCGCCTTCCGTTGGTACAAATACTAAAGAGGCCGCTTTTAAAGTTTCGAGATCTGGTTTTTCGGTTTCAGGAGGTAATTGTTTTTTTAGTTCCTCCCAATTAATATCTTTTTCGGCTGTTGTGACATATCCTGTTGCAGCAACAAATTGTGCAAATTGTGCATTAGTTACTTCTGTACTATCCATAAAAAAACCACTCACTTTAATAGCATGTTTTGGAAACTCATCTTGACGGGCTTGGTCATTATCACCTCCCATAGCAAAAGTTCCGCCAGGAATCCAAACCATGCCCTTAGGACTTATTTTAGCAGCATTAGTTACTAATTTTTCTTTAGAATTAGATTTCGTTTTAACTCCAAACCTATTAGGAATAGTAGCGGTACAGCAGGATTTTGTAGTGCTCTTTTTTTTAATTAATGCCTCTTTTTTAATAGTAGTTTGAGCCACTATTGTATAAGGATTACTACTAAATAAACTAAGGATTAGAAAAATGACTGAAATAGTGTATTTCATATATTTTTTTTTAGATATGAGGGACTCTAAAATTATAAATTAATATTTGCTATTGATAGAAGATCTATTTTACTTGTGATGCAAAAAAAGCAATCATTTTACTTTTTAAATCTTTTGCAACCAATTTATACTCTTTTTCATCCACCACATTTATCGTTTCGTTTGGGTCTTTATCGTAATCATATAATTCGGTTCCCACTATCAAATCGGCATTGAAAGCTTGAGAACTTCTAAAATCATTGGTCATCCAAATCGTATATCGATATCTTTTATCTCTCAAAGAATAGCCCATCACTTTTGATGAAGCGTAACCTTGACGTTCAGTTTCACTTTTAGTTCCGCTACGTGGATATTGACTTATAGAATAGTCTTTAACTGATTTTGCCGATTTGTTCATTATTGGCTTAAGGCTTTTTCCGTCTAAAACTTCGGGTATTTTCACACCAGCTAAATCACATAATGTTGGAAAAATATCAACAAATTCTGTTGAAGCATTAGTAGTTGAAGCCGGAATTCCTGGTGCAGAAATGATCATTGGTGTTCGGGTTGCTTGTTCAAAATTAGTATGTTTACACCAAATATTATGATCGCCTAAATGCCAACCGTGGTCACCCCAAAGTACAATAATCGTGTTTTTAGTTAAGTCTAAAGCATCTAATTTATCTAATAACTTCCCTACTTGAGCATCTGTATAAGATACGGCAGCATAATAACCGTGAATTAATTCTTTTTGTTTATCGACAGGCAAAGTCAATCCAAAATCTTTTTGATCGGTAAACGATAATAAAGGAGGGATATCGGTATACGCTCTAATTTCACCTGCATTGTGATAGGCTACATCTACACTATTTTTTGATTTTTCTTGAAAAGCAGCCACGGGCATATCTTCTCTTTTATACAAATCCCAATATTTTTTTGGGGCTACAAATGGCAAGTGTGGCTTTGAAAACCCAACCGCAAAAAAGAAAGGTTTTGTATCTGATTTTAATTTTTCTAAAATTTCTAATGCTCTCAAGGCATTTGCTCCATCATTATAGGCATTATCAGGAACATCGGCTGATTCAACGGATGGTTTTACCAATTTTGAAACATAATCATCCAATTCTTTATCGGCTAAACCTTTATCTTCTCCTTCTTTGGTATATTTCAAAGCCAATTCTTTTGTTTCAGGCAATTGATAAGCTCCTAAAACTGGGATTCCTGTTTCTTTAGCATAATAACGCTCTTCCGTTTTAAAATAATTATAATATGGAACGCTCCAAGAAGGGGCATCCATTTTTTTATCAACGCAACGAGAATCATAGATTTTGCCAATTCCCTGTGTTGAATATCCTTGTGTAATTAAATGTTGTGGCAAACTCAAAATATCTGGATTGATGTCACGCATTTTGGTTTTTAAATCCCAAACTTTAGTATAATCTGGGCGTTTTCCTGTCATGATACTAGCTCTTGTTGGTCCACAAACGGCTTGTTGGCAATAATTACTCATGAAAACAGTTCCCATTTTTGCCAATCTATCAATGTTTGGGGTTTTAATTAAAGTATTTCCATAACACCCTAAAATAGGTTTTAAATCGTCAACAGCAATAAATAGAATATTGGGTTTTACTTTTTCTTGGGCAGAAAGAGGCAAAAGAAAAAAAAGTGAACAAACGATTGTAATTACTTTAACGAATTTTGGGTGATTTTTCATTTTAATTGGTTTGTATGTAAGATGCTTTTATTTAAAAAAGGTTTAATGCGATTTATTATTTTTGGATGACAATTTTTAACACTTTCGAATAATTAGTTGAATGCAATTGTAGTAGATAAATTCCGTTTTTTAAATCGGTTACATCAATCTGTTTTTGATAATCAATTACTTCATTTTGAGAAATAAGTTGTTTTTTAATCACTTGTCCATTTACAGTAATTATTGTTACTTCTGTATCGCCATTAATAGTATTTGGAAATTGAATCGTTAAATTGTTTTTTACTGGATTTGGAAAAACAATCGTTTTTGTAGTTGTAACATCTATTATACCTGTTGTAAGTGTCACTAAATAAGAAGG
>CALPPS020000084.1 GCA_943325515.2 Flavobacterium psychrophilum | reverse complement strand
AGTGAAAGTCAAGTTGAGATTAGAGTGTATGATATGATTGGAAAACTAATAGAAACGCGTCAATTCAGCACTGCTGAGATGAACAATCAAGAAGTGGGTAACAGTTATCCATCGGGTATTTACAATGTTATTGTAACACAAGGGGAAAATATGAAAACGCTTCGAGTGATTAAGAGATAACAAGTAAAAGAAATTTATTTTAAATGACTGAGCCCTTCAATTTTTATTGAAGGGCTTTTTCAATTTAATCATTTTCATGTTTCTTGCTATATCTCTTGATTTAATTTACTTTATTATTAAATATATCTTACCAT
The DNA here is from genome assembly GCA_943325515.2 of Flavobacterium psychrophilum. GTDB lineage: Bacteria > Bacteroidota > Bacteroidia > Flavobacteriales > Flavobacteriaceae > Flavobacterium > Flavobacterium psychrophilum_R. The sequence goes on along the minus strand of CALPPS020000084.1, from coordinate 9,640 downwards.
AAAAAAATGATACGTTTGTAAGAAATATAAAAATGTTAAGTTTTAGTATACATGAAAAAATGACATAATTATATATTTTTTTTTAAAAATATAATATATTTGATTTTCTGAATGTATTGAGTGGCTTAGTCAAATTTCATTTTTGAAACTTTTAAATTAAATAATTATATTTTTTGTATTTAAATATAAAAATACAGGATACAGTATGGGTGAAAAATATTGTTCTTTAATGTCTAAATATTTTTGTTTTGTTTTATTATTTGTTCTTTTTCAAACAAATAGTAAAGCGCAATCCTTATTGAATCAAAATTATCTTTCAAACGATATTGAAAAGTTAATCTATTCTAACCCTGAGCAAGCACTTAAGATTGCACAGCATTTGTTGAGTAAAACTAATATAACAAATGTTGAAAAAGCTAAGATTAATTTTTTGATAGCTAAGGCATATAGGATTAAAGGTGATTACAGTAGTGCTTTAATTTTTTTGTATGAAGAAAAAAATTACTCAGATTACTTATCAAAAAAAGAGAAAATAATTATTGAAATTGAAAAAATTTCTTTACTCCGAGAATTATCATTAGACCAGCAAGCAAGAAAAATCTTAAGAGCATTAGAAGGTACTGTTTCAACAATCACTGACAAGGTATTGCTGGATTATTTTCAGACTAAAGTTGCTGTAGAAACCTCTAAATTTTTATTAAAAGAGGACCATATAGATGAGGGGCTTACTTTGCTTTTAAGAAAAAAATATTTACTATATGATAAAAATAAAGATTTTCAATATAGTCAAATAGATTATAATATAGTATTAGCTCATTTTTATTTGCAAAAAAAAGTTATAGTAAAAGCTGAAGAAATTTTTAATACATTAATTACTGACATAGGTAAACAAAATGAATCTAATCTTTATGTAATAGTTCAATCTCAAATAGGCCTTGCTAATATTCATTTTTTAAAAAAGGAACATTCCGAAGCTATAAAACTTCTTGAAGAAGCACTTTTAAATTCCAGAAAGCTCACAAATATTTTTTTGGAAGAAAAAATAATACGACTCCAGAATGTAAATTATTTAGCTTTAAATGACACCAGTAATTATAAAATTTCTAATTCAAATTTTTCGAAAATTCATGTTCAAACTGAAGTGCAAGAACAAGAAGCTATAAATACTGCATTTAATTTGATATCCGATCAATACAATCAGAAGTATTTGGATAAGAAAAATTATTATTCAAAAGTAGTTTACTTTGTTTTGGGCTTTTTTTTAATTGTTATAGTAGCTCTTAGCGCCTACACATTAGTTATTTTACAGCGAAAAAAAAATTTAAATGCGATAATTAATTATATAAATATTACAAGAAGTAACTTGGTTAATAATTTTATAGAAAAAAAACAGGAACCCAAAAAAAATATAATTTTAAAAGAAACGGAAGATATTATCTTAAGGAAGTTGAAAAAATTTGAAAACTCAAAAAGATATATAAATAAGGATATTTCATTAGCTGTTTTAGCTGGTCAATTAGATTCTAATACTAAGTATTTATCTGAAATTATTAATAATCACTACCAAGTTAATTTTAATACTTATATCAATAAACTACGCATTAATTATATAATCGAAAAATTAAAAAACGACCCTAATTTTATTAATTACAAAATTAGTTACCTAGCAGAAAACTGTGGATTTTCTTCCCATAGTAGTTTTGCTACGGTTTTTAAATCTATAACTGGTATTTCACCCGTAAAGTTTATTGATTTACTTAATAACGAAAAGGAAAACACGCTTCTTAAATGATCAGTTGTAAAAAATATAATATTTTATTTTTAATTGTTGTTGTTTATACAATGACAAGTAGCTTGTATTCTCAAAAAAGTAAATTGAACGACAGTATTATAAAAGCTTGTTCTACTGAAATATATGCAAATCCTGATAAAGTTATTTTTGAAGGAGAAAAAATTGTTGCCCAATCTAATAGTAACGTAGATTATAAAATAAAAGGATATAAATTAATTGCTGATGGCTATTCCTCCAAAAGAGATTATCAAAAGTCTTTGGAATATGTAATGAAAGCAAATAAATTATTGAATTTGTCTTCCAATAAATTATTAAAAATTGTTATTCTAAATAAACTTGGAATACAATATCATCAATTAAAGATTTATGATAAATCTATTCAATATTTAGACCAAGCAGAGGAGCTTATTATGAAATATCCCTACCCAGATTCCATTCATGCAGATCTTGGTAAAAATTTCATTGTAAGAGGTTTTATTTATAAAGATAAATTTAGTTGCGAAATTGCCATTGACTTCTTTAATAGAGGAATTGCTGAACTATTAAAAGTAAAAAATAAATCTAATAATGCTATTATTAGCATTGCAAAATACAATAAAGGAAATTGCTATATTAGTTTATCAAAAAATAAATTGGCCAAAGAAAATTTTCTTCAATCCATTGAAACTGCCAAAATAATTAATGGTAAAAGTTTATGGGCATTTGGTTTAAAAGGGTTAGCGGAAGTTTATACAATAGAAGGAAATTATAAAGAGGCTATATCCTCCTTAAAACTAGCATTAGTATTATCTCATGATGTCAATGATTTAATACTTAATGATGAATTGTATTTTGCTTTATCAGAAAATTATTTAGCCATTAACGAATGGGATGAGTTCAAAAAATACCATGAAAAAGAACTGAATGTTCAAAAATTACTGAAAGCACGCGAAAGAATTTCTGTTAGTGAATCTTTAAGGGTTAAAGAATTAGAATTAAAATCAAAAATAGCAATAGAAAACTCAAATTTTTATTATACGCTGTTGTTTTTGTCAATTTTATTCCTGCTAATTTTATTATTTTATTATTTATATTTTAATAGGATAAGTAAAGAAATAGTTGCAATAAAAAATAAAATTCACTTGTTGCAAAATGATAAAATGAAATAATTTTTTTCTTAAATAAAGTGATTAATTCTTCATACTTCACTTTATAAATTCAGTAAATTATAAAGTGTTATCCGCCATTTTATTTTTACATTAGGTTATATTAGTTGCTTCAAACAAAAATCTATTTTTTATTATAATTTACATTTTGGAAATCAGATTTTTAACGAGTGTTTTTTTAATCCATTTGTCTTTCTTTAAATAAAATATCATGATAATAATGAAAAACAAACAATATTTTTTTATTTCAATGCTAAACTATTTTCCAAACAATTCCGCTCAAAATTTTAATACCAATTTAAGTTTCTCATTCAATTATAAAATGCTTCGTAGCGCATTAGGAATTTTTATTTTATTACTTGCTAATTTTAGTTATGGACAACTATCTACCGAAAATTTTAATAGCGGAATACCTTCATCATGGGCTGTAGTAAGTAATCAGATAGTTACTAATAATTGGGTGCCAACTCCAACTGGAGGTTTTAATTCAACTGGTGGTGCAACAGTTGATCCAGCTGCTAATAATACTGTTGGAAAATTAGCAGAATATTTTTTAATTACACCACAATTTGTAACACCGACCAATGGAGAAATTAGGTTTTATAACAAACAAGGCGTTTTTGGCAATAAAGGAACTACCTATCAGTTGAGAATATCTACAGCTAATCAGCCAGATATATCAAGTTTTAATGTTGTGTTACAGTCATGGACAGAAACTAGTATTAATGTGTCCGCGACAACATGGGAAGAAAAAATAGTTCAAATCCCAACTATTCCAGCCGGAATTAATGTTTATTTAGCTTTTGTTGCCATAACAAATCAAACAGGTACCCCTGGAACAATTGGAGATAAATGGTTTGTCGATAATGTGAGAGTAATCACCACATGTGCCCCAGTCACTGGCATAACCACTTCTTTAACATCTAACAGTGCTACAATAAATTGGACGCACTCAACAGCGACCAACTTTGGCGTTGAAGTAGTTGCGACTGGTGCTGGACATAGTCCTACTGGAACGTCAGTAACTGGAACTACATATACCGCAACTGGTTTGCTTTCAAATACTAAATATGATTTTTATATAGTAACTAATTGTGATGCTGATACTACAAGTTCATGGGCCGGACCTTTCTCTTTTACAACCTCGCAGGCGGGATTAAATTGTGGTACTCCGATTGTAATTCCTTCTGATGTAAGTACAACGCCTTATATTTTAAATTCTAATTTAAATCAATTTTATACTTCAGATTATCCAAATTTAACAACAGTTGGAAGTAATTGTTTTCCGCCAGATCCCTATGCATATAACCAATTGTTAGGGAATAGAATCTTTTTTAATTATACACCAACTATTTCTGGGTTAATTGATATTAAGCAGGCCGTATCTGTTATTTCTGGAGGAGGACCAAATGCTTGTTATAATGCAAGTTCTAGTGTATTGGTTTATGATAGCTGTGCAGATGTAGGTGGAAATTGTCTTGCAGCTTTATCAACAAGTAGTAACAATACAACAAGTCAAATTTCCAATTTTTATGTAGAAGCTGGTCATACTTATGTGATTGTAATGTCCTCTCCTTATCAACATACCAATCCAGGGGCCAGTCTTTGTTTTACTTTTACGGTTAGCGGGTCAACTTGTCCTGCACCTGCACCCACAGGTACAACGTATAACAATTTAACACAAACAAGTGCTAATTTTTCATGGAGTAACGTTGCTAATTTAGTCAGTTCATGGCAGTATGTAGTTTTACCTGTTGCTAGTGGAGCACCTAATGTTTCAACTGTGGTAGCATCAACGGCTACTAATCTTAATAATCCATCACCAATACTTACACCTGCAACAGATTACAATTTATATGTTCGCTCAGTTTGTAATGGAACTCCAGGGACATGGGCAGCACCTGTGCCTTTTACAACACCTTGTAACGTTTTGACACCGCCATATTATACTGGTTTTACTACAAGTGATCCTACAGTAGAATGTTGGTCGCAATTAAATTTAAATAACGATTTAAACTTTTTTGCGTTTGGTAATAATGCCTTTAGCGAACCTGTAGCAAAATGTCGTACTCAAAATTCAAATGATATTTTAGTATCACCTCAATTTCAATTAGATGGTGTTACTCAAAAAAGATTGCGATTCAAATTTAATAATTATGGCAATTGGGGGCTTATTGTAAATAACCCTGTTGGTGGAAAATGTACTTTTGAGGTTAGACTTTCTACTACAGGAGTGGGACCCAATAACTTTACTACAGTAGTACTTCCTGTGGCACAATATACGACAGCATATAATTTTGTTGAATTACTTGTTCCGATCCCAAATGTAGTTGGAAATGTTAATATTGCATGGATATTACCACCCGGGGCTTTGCAAGAAGGGAATTGGTTTTATGTAGATGATGTATATATTGAAGATTTGCCAGCATGTTCAGAACCAAGTTACCCTAAAGTTACACCCGGTTCAATCACGTCAACATCAGCAACAATTTCATGGACAAACGGATATAATAACACACAATGGGAGTTAGTTGCACAACCTTTAGGGACAGGCGTTCCAACCACAACACCAGCTCCTGGTGCTATTGTAAACATTGTAGATACCAATCCCTTCACTGTAAATGGTTTAAACCCTTCTACCCGATATGAGTTCTATATGAGAGCGGTTTGTACTCCAATAGAGCAAAGTATTTGGGTTGGTCCAATTAATTTTGACACTTTGTGTATTGCGCAACAAACACCTTACTATGAAAGTTTAAATACTGATGATCCGAACACTAAGAAATTCTGTTGGTCTGTAATTAATAATAATGATGAACTTACAAGATGGCGAATAGAAGCGACTGAAGCACAAATACGTGCATTATCAACTATGGCTCAGCCTTTTGTTTCATTTGATGACTGGTTAGTAAGCGCTCCTATAAATGCCGTTGGATTAAAAAGACTTCGTTTCAGTCACAGAGCAGTAAATGGTATTTTTAACCCAACCCCAAGAGGGAATGTCGAAGTATTACTTTCTTCAACACCCGATTTTAGTAACTATACTACTTTGATACCTTCTTTTGATTTTACGAATTTAGCTTACGAAGAAAAATCGGTATTATTTACTGGAACAGGAACTATCTATATTGCATTTAGGGTGCCGCCAACAATGACGAATCCGGGAAGCACTGGAATTATGATGATTGATGATGTGTATGTTGAAGATGCTCCTGCCTGTCCAAACCCTACTAATTTAAGTGTTGCAAATGTTACTAGTTCGTCTGCTAATTTTAGTTGGGCTCAAGGATATACTGAAACACAATGGCAAGTTGTGGTTCAGCCAATTGGTAGTGGAATGCCATCTGGTTCAGGAACAAACGTAAATTTAACACCAGCCTACGGCGCAATAGGTTTAACGCCAGACACGCTGTATGAATATTATGTTAGAGCTGTTTGTAGTGGAAATGGGAATAGTACCTGGGTAGGTCCGCTTACATTTAGGACAAAGTGCAATCCTATACCAACGCCATTTAAAGAAACATTTGATAGTAATTCCACAACAGAAACGTGTTGGACAATTGTAAATGGGAATGGAGATACAAATGATTGGAATCTTAACTCAACAGTTAACCCAATTTTTGGTGACCAAATGGCAGCCTTATTTACTGGAAGTAACGGAAATAACAATGATTGGTTGATTACACCAACACTTATGGTACAACCAAATCAAAGATTGCGTTTTTATTATAAAGTGTATGATGAATTTTTTGAAGAAGATTTAAAAGTAATGCTTTCTACAAATGGAGTAGCTACAAATCAATTTTCGACTATTTTATATGAAAATTCATTAAATTCATATACAGATGCAAATGGAGTAGTTGCAGGTTCAAATACCATAACATTAGGATCAGCACAGGATGCAGCTAGAGTAAAGGCAGGCGATTTTATATACATTCCTGGATTTCCATTTCCATACCCTACTTATGTTGCCAGTGTAAATGGGACATTAATAACAATGACCACTACTGCTACTATTACGCAAACAGGTGTTCAAAATGTTCAATTTGAGCATGAGGCTATTAATAATGAAGAAGATAAAGAAATGATTATTAATTTATCTAATATAACAACTCCTACTAATATCAATCTTGCTTTCCATACCCCTTCCTTTCCACCTAATCCATGGGCTTATAGAAGTCAGTATACTTTTATTGATAATGTAATAGTAGAAGATATTCCTGCTTGTTCATCAGTTATAAATGTTACTTCAACTAATTTAATTGATACTTCAGTAACCTTAAATTGGCAAGAAGTAGGAACAGCAACTTCCTGGGAAATTTCAGTTCAACCTTTTGGAACACCGGCACCAGTTGGAAATACATTGCCACAATATCTTACCACATCGACGACAAATCCAAAAACAATTACCGGTTTAACACCTGCAACTCAATATCAATATTATGTAAGAGCTATTTGTAGTGGTTCGTCGCAAAGTGTTTGGGTAGGACCATTTGAATTTACTACTCGATGTGATTTTGCTAATGTTTGTCAATATACCATTACTACTATTAGTGGTAATACAGGCCAAGTTACTAGGAGTGTTAATGTAATGCAAAATGGTGTAGTTGTTCAGGAATTGGAATTTCCTGGATATGGTCAAACTACGATTGATTATACCGTGTTTTTATGTAGTGGTGTTGCCTTTGATTTATACTGGTTAGGACTAGGAAGTGGTGTGCAATATTCTAAAGCCCAAATTATAATTAAAGACGAATCGAATAATGTAGTTTGGACAAGTCCATTAGGATTAGGAACGGTAAATACGAATATCTATAGCGGATTTGCATCTTGTGGCGTTATAACGTGTCCGCAACCCACAAACACAACCGTGAACAATCAAGGTGTTTTGTCCTGGACTCCAGGAGGAACAGAAACACAATGGGAAGTCTTTGTACAGCCGCTAAATAATGGTACACTTCCTCAATCGGGAACTATAGTGAATTCTCCAAACTACACTCCTTCGGCTTCAGATTTTACAAATCCAACGTCAAGTACCTATGAGTATTTTGTTCGCGCTATTTGTGGGCCAACTAACAAAAGTTACTGGTCTGGTCCAAAAGTGTTTATTAGAAATGATGAACCTTCTACTGCTGTAACTTTACAGATTAATACAGGATCAGTATGTGATGTTTCTGGTGTTGATGTTTCATTTATTGGAGCCACACCGTCCACAACTCCAACTGCTTGTGAAGGCACCAATGGTGCAGATGTTTGGTTCGATTTTGTAGCAACATCAAAAATCCATACTATCGAATTAAGTGATTTTGCTCCCGGAAATTATTATACATCTTCTTTTGAGGGTCCATGGCCAAAAATAATGATGTCAGTCTATGAAGTACTCCCCAATGGTTCGCTTGTTGAAAAAGGATGTAGTGACAACAACTCATTTGTAGCTAGTTATTCAACAGAATTGGTAGTGGGTCAAACGTATAAAATTCGCTTGAAATTAGATAGCGCGACTCCAAATAACAAAAAATTCCACATTTGTATTACAACACCAACAGATTTGTGCAATCTGAATGCCTTTAATTATGATTTTGAGAAATTACCAATGCAATCCGTAACTGGAGTTCCTACTATTATTAATGCAATCGTAGTTCCTGGTTGGAGAGTTAATACCCAAGGTGGACAATTATTCTTTCAAGAACAAAGCAATTCATTAAATGTAACTCCATATTCTGGAGGGCAATGTGTGCAATTAATACATGATGATGAATCATTGTGGAATCCTAGTGATCCAAACATTAAAGGACTATACAAAGATTTTGACACTTCTGAAATTCCTGTAATGGATTATAGCTTTGCGAGTGCTACGAGAACTAGTTCTACTACAGTTCAATTATTTGCAGGACCACCCTCAGGGCCGTTTACTTTAGTAACCGAACACACTGCAACTAGTTTAGTATGGCAATTAATTCAAGGCAATTATATGGTTCCGCCTGGTCAAACGACGACTCGTTTTATATTCCGTGTAAAAAATTATATAATTGGACATCTTTTAGATGCCGCCAATTTTAAAGCAAATACTGATGTTATTACTCCAAATACTACGTTAGCTTGTTTAACAACCTCAATGTCTGTTACTGCACAAGGAGTAGGACATTGGACAGCTGACGAAGCCAACCCAACGGTTACCAATATCGCGACACCTAACGCAACTACGACTACTATTTCGGGATTAAACGCCCCTGGAACATATATTTATCATTGGATTACCCGTTATTGTGACAAAATAATTACAATTACTCATCTAGGGTTAGAAGATATTCCAGTTGTTGTTACTCCTGTTCAATATTGTTTGAATGATGCCGCTTTACCATTAACTGCTTCTGTTTCATCTGGAAATTCTATTATATGGTATTCAGATTTAACAGCAAGTTCTGGAAGTACTACAGCCCCAACGCCATCAACGAATGTGATTGGTAATTCACAAGTATTTTATGTATGCGCAGTTGACGGCAGTGGTTGTGAAGGGCCACGTGTTCCTATAACTATTCAAATTAAGGCTTTACCTACTGCAAGCATATCTGGTACTACATCAATTTGTTCAGGAACAACTGCGGTAGTTACATTTAATGGAACGGCAAATGCAGTAGTAACGTATACTATAAATGGAGGAGCTAATCAAACGATTACATTAGACGCAGCAGGCGCAGCTACT
>CALPPS020000083.1 GCA_943325515.2 Flavobacterium psychrophilum | reverse complement strand
CCATCTCGAACAGAGAAGTTAAGCCCGCCTGCGCAGATGGTACTGCAATTTGTGGGAGAGTATGTCGCTGCCTTTCTTTAATCTGAACTTGTTTCAGATTCTTTGAACCCCAATCTGAAAAGATTGGGGTTCTTTTTTTTATAGGTGCAGCACAGTCAATGAGTTACTGTCGATGACTTTTTCTGGTAACTCTGACCAAAACGGTGAGGGTTATGTTATGTACAAGCATTTGTAATCAAGCTATTAATGGTATTTTATTTTAAAACAAATTCTATATTTTTTATTATATCCTAAAACTTACTATTTCTAGAACTTTAGTTATTTATCCCCTAACGAGAAAACAGCTTTAGATCAAATACAATAAATGTTAGCAATACTTTAATTATTGATAAAGATTTTACTAACTTTATTATTATTGGTAAGTGAATTATATAAAATTATTACTTTAATTTAATAATTGTTAATCTCAAAGATTGTGTAATTTTGAATTTAAAATTTTGTAATTATGAAAAAAAGAGTCTTTTTGTGCGTTACGTTGACGTTGATGCTAACTCTATCGTGTGCTAAAAATCCGTTTACAGGAAAAAGTACTATGGCTTTGGTAGACAACAGCCAAATTTTTCCTTCTGCATTCCAACAATATGGAACATTTCTAAATGAAAATAAAGTAATTGCTGGAACTTCAGATGCCAAAAAAGTAGAAGTGGTTGGTATGAAAATAAAAGCTGCTGCCGAAAAATGGTTGAATGCCAATGGATATACCGAATATTTGAAAGATTATCGATGGGAATATAAATTAGTAGATAATAAAGAAGTAAACGCGTGGTGTATGCCTGGCGGAAAAATTGTAGTTTATTCAGGAATTCTCTCTATAACTAAAGACGATGAAGGATTAGCAACCGTTATGGGACACGAAGTTTCTCATGCATTAGCCAACCATGGTCAACAAAGAATGAGTGCTGGATTGGTGCAGCAAGCTGGCGCTGGCGTTGTCACCGCTGTTACGGGAGGCGAAAGTGCCCAAACGCAACAGTTGGCAATGTTAGCTTATGGTGGTATTTCACAGTATGGAGGCATGATGCCTTTTAGCAGAAGTCATGAAAGCGAAGCAGATATGATAGGACTAAAATTAATGGCTATTGCTGGATTCAATCCGGAAAAAGCAGTTGATTTTTGGGCAAGGATGTCAAAAGCATCAGGAGGAAATAAGCCACCTGAATTTATGAGTACGCACCCGTCAGATGATACTAGAATTGCTAATTTAAGAAGACTTATTCCAGAAGCTAAAGCTGAAGCATTAAAATTTGGAGTAATTTTTAAATAAAAAAAATACTATCTTCGAAGTCCCGACACAAATCGGGACTTTTTTATTTAAAAAAAACTTATGACACAATTACCTAAAGGACATCCAAAATTACTCAACGCATGGGCATTCTATGATTGGGCAAACTCGGCTTACAGTTTAGTAATAGCTTCGGCAGTGTTTCCTATATTTTATAATGCTTTGTTTGAAAAAGACAATCCTTATATTGTGGTTTTTGGGCAAAACTTTAAAAACTCGGCACTCATTAGTTTTGTTACAGCTGCAGCTTTTTTATGTGTTGCTATTTTTTCCCCAATACTCTCGGGAATTGCAGATTATATTGGGAATAAGAAAATATTCATGCGCTCATTTAATTACATTGGTGCAGTGTCTTGTGTTGGCCTCTATTTCTTTGATTTAAATAACATTTTATTGGGAATTACTTTTTATTTCTTTGGGTTGATAGGTTTTTGGGGAAGTTGGGTTTTTTATAATTCCTATTTGCCCGATATTGCTTTCCCCGAACAACAAGATAGAATTAGCGCCAGAGGATTTTCAATGGGATATAGTGGAAGTGTTTTACTTTTAATTATAAATCTCACCATGATAATGAGACCTGAGTTGTTCAATATTTCTGGAGCGCCAGCCCAAGCATCGATGAAAGCCATGCGTTATTCCTTTGCGATGGTTGGTATTTGGTGGATAGTTTTTAGCCAATATACCTATTTGTATTTGCCAAAAGGAAATAAAAATTCGGAAAGAAAAGTTACCAAAGCTATTATTTTCAATGGATTTAAAGAATTAAAAAAAGTTTGGGAGCAATTGCAAACTGAAATTCCATTAAAAAGATATTTATTGAGTTACTTCGTTTTCAGCATGGCAGTACAAACAGTGATGTTAGTTGCAACCTATTTTGGTGCACAGGAAATTCAATGGAAAGATGATGAAGAAAGTCAAATTGGTTTAATCACATGTATCTTATTAATTCAATTAGTAGCAATTCTTGGAGCTTTTTTAACATCGAGGGCTTCTGCAAAATTTGGTAATGTTACTGTACTCATTTTTTTAAATGCTTTTTGGGTTTTATTGTGTGGCTTTGCCTATTTTATTACAACACCTATGGAATTTTATATCATGGCAAGTTTAGTAGGGTTAGTAATGGGTGGAATTCAATCGCTGTCAAGGTCAACTTATTCTAAATTTTTACCAAAAACAGAAGACACTACTTCCTTCTTTAGTTTTTATGACGTTTCCGAAAAAATTGGAATTGTAATAGGAATGATGGTCTATGGAATTATTGACCAAATTACTGGAAGTCCTCGATTTGCCATCGTGTTTTTGGGAGTATTTTTTCTTACTGGTTTATTGTTATTGTTGAGAATACCAAAAAAAGCATTGTGATAAGTTCAAAAAAAATTATATTTGAGCAATATTTATAAAACAGTTATGAAACGAATACAACTTGTTCTTGGTATATTTTTATTTATAGTTAATTTTACATTGATTTCATGTAATAATGAGCCAATAGATAGCGCTATTAATTTAGATGATTTTGGAGGAGGAAATAACGGACCATCTGTTTTTAAAGCTGATTTTACTGGCACTACTTGGACAGCAACAACAGCTCAGGCAATTATTTCAGGTAATTTAATGAGTATTTCTGGGGTCAAAGCTAATGGAGAAGGATTTGGTTTCTTAGTTGAAGGTAATGCCACAGGAACTTACCCAGCAAATACAAATTTGTTAGCATATACACCAGCTGGTTCAGATTATGGATATTGGTCTACTAATTTTAATAATCCACAGGAAAACACTGGTTCAATTACTATTACAAATATTAATACAACAAATAAAACTATTTCTGGAACTTTTAATTTTAAAGGGTATTGGTCTGATACGTCTGTGACTACTATTTTACCTGTTCAATTCACAAATGGTGTTTTTCAAAACATTCCATATATAACTCAAGCTCAAACTGGTGATACATTTTTTGCAAAAGTTGGCGGAACAGAATTTGTAGATGTTGATATTTTATCTACTACCATTTCTGTCGGAAGTCAAGAATTTATTAGTATTGGAGCTCAAAATGCAGCTTTAAATTCTATGACAGTGTCTGTTAAAAGTTCTCTAGGAACTGGAACATATCCTATAACTGGCAACGCTACCACAGACGGTGTCCAAGCAATTTATGACTTTAATGACATCAATTACAATGCCGCTTCTGGCTCAATCACTATTACCTTAAAAACGGCAACTAGAATCAAAGGAACTTTTAATTTTTTAACTACTGGCGCAACACCTTTTATTGTAACAGAAGGAGCATTTGATGTTGAATATTAACATTCAATTATAACGTGGAATCCGTCAATTTGGCGGATTTTTTTTTGGCATAATGATTGACTTATCTGTTTGCTAACCGTTATAATATTGGTTTATATAGATTTTAGAACAATTCAAATGTAAAATATCGATTTTAATTTATTTCTATATATGGATGACCTACATTTTTTTAGCAATATTAATTATAAATGTCAATTTGACAAAATTAAATATCACATGTCAAACCAAAATATACTCTCTTTTGACAATATGTCACTTCAAGAATTTGATTCAGAAACCGATTTAATTCCTTTATTAACACCAGAGGATGAAGAGGAAATGAATAATGAAGAACTGCCGAGTTCTCTACCTATTTTACCCCTACGAAACACTGTTTTATTTCCAGGTGTTGTTATTCCTATTTCTGCAGGGAGAGATAAATCAATCAAGCTTATTAATGATGCCAATGCAGGCAATAAAATAATTGGTGTTGTTGCTCAGAAAAATGAAGAAGATGAAGATCCAACAAAAAATGACATATACAGCATTGGAACTGTTGCACAAATACTTCGTGTTCTAAAGATGCCTGATGGTAATATTACAGTTATTCTTCAAGGAAAAAAGCGTTTTGCTATTGACACGGTGACTACTGAAAATCCTTATCTAAAAGCAACAATTAAAGAAGTTGAAGAGAAGCGACCAGGAAAAAACGATAAAGAATTTCAAGCTATTGTTGATTCAATCAGAGAATTAGCTATTGAAATCATAAAAGAAAGTCCAAACATTCCAACTGAAGCTACTTTTGCTATTAAAAACATTGAAAGTCAATCTTTCTTAATCAATTTTGTTTCTTCCAATATGAATCTTTCGGTTAATGAAAAACAAGATTTATTAATGATTAATGCTTTGAAAGAAAGAGCTTTGGAGACTTTGCGTTTTATGAATGTAGAACTACAAAAATTGGAATTGAAAAATGACATTCAATCTAAAGTTCGCTTTGATTTAGACCAACAACAACGAGAATATTTCTTGCACCAACAAATGAAAACCATTCAAGAAGAATTAGGTGGCGTTTCGAATGAGCAAGAAATTGAAGACATGCGCCAAAAAGCAAAATCTAAGTCCTGGAATGATAAAACAGCAAAACATTTTGAGAAAGAAATTTCTAAAATGCAGCGAATGAACCCACAAGCACCAGATTTTGGTATTCAAAGAAATTATTTAGAATTATTTTTAGAACTGCCTTGGGAAAAATATTCCAAAGATAATTTTGATTTAAAACGCGCTCAAAAAATTTTAGATAGAGACCATTTTGGACTTGAGGATGTTAAAAAACGAATTATTGAACATTTAGCAGTTCTAAAATTGCGCAATGACATGAAATCACCTATAATCTGTTTAACGGGTCCTCCAGGTGTTGGTAAAACATCTATTGGTAAGTCTATTGCAGAAGCTTTAGGAAGAGAATATGTTAGAATTTCTCTAGGTGGTTTACGAGATGAAGCTGAAATACGTGGACACAGAAAAACGTATATCGGTGCTATGCCTGGAAGAATTATTCAGAGCTTAAAAAAAGCAGGAACCTCAAATCCAGTTTTTGTTTTAGATGAAATTGATAAATTGTCGAATAGTCATCAAGGTGATCCTTCATCAGCATTATTGGAAGTACTTGACCCAGAACAAAATAATGATTTCTATGATAATTTCTTAGAAATGGGTTATGATTTATCCAAAGTTATGTTTATAGCTACTTCAAATAATATGTCAGCTATTCAACCAGCATTGCAAGACAGAATGGAAATTATCAGAATGACAGGATATATTATTGAGGAAAAAGTAGAAATTGCTCGTCAGCATTTATTTCCAAAACAATTAAAAGAACATGGACTAACTCCCAAATATTTAACAATTGGTAAAAAACAATTAGAAAAAATAGTAGAAGGATATACTCGTGAATCAGGAGTTAGAAATTTAGAAAATAAAATTGCTCAAGTAATTAGAAATGCTGCTAAATCAGTAGCCATGGAAGAAGAATATAATAATAAAGTTACTGATCAAGATATTCTAAAGATACTTGGAGCGCCAAAATTAGCTAGAGACAAATCAGAAAGTAATGAAGTGGCTGGAGTAGTGACAGGTTTAGCCTGGACATCTGTTGGTGGAGATATTTTATTTATAGAATCTCTAATTTCTCCTGGAAAAGGAACCTTAACCTTGACTGGGAATTTAGGAACAGTTATGAAGGAATCTGCAACTATTGCTTTAGAATATATAAAGTCTAATGCAGGTATTTTTGGCATTGATCCTGAAATAGTATCCAAATATAATATTCACTTGCATGTACCTGAAGGCGCCACTCCAAAAGACGGTCCAAGTGCCGGAATTGCTATGCTTACCTCACTAGTTTCTTTGTTAACACAAACCAAAGTAAAGAAAAATTTAGCCATGACGGGAGAAATTACCCTTCGAGGTAAAGTATTGCCAGTTGGAGGTATAAAGGAAAAAATTTTAGCAGCCAAAAGAGCCAATATCAAAGAAATAATTTTATGTTATGAAAATAAAAGTGACATTGAAGAAATTAAATCTGACTATATTGATGGATTGACTTTTCATTATGTAAAAGAGATGAGTGAAGTCATTGATTTTGCATTAATAGGTCAAAAAGTTAAAAATCCTAAAAAACTATAATTCTTTGTTGCAGTTTATCGAAAAAGGCATAAGTAAATTACTCTTATGCCTTTTTTTAACTTTTTTTCATACCATATAAAATAATATCTTCGCATTTCCGTTATAGTAAGTAGTATAAGTATTTTTAATGTTTAGAAAAGTAATTTATATAGGTTTTTGTTTAGCTAATTTGATGTCTTTTGGTCAAATTGGTGGTAAATCAGTATACCAATTTCTAAATTTGGTAACGTCTCCAAGACAAGCTGCATTAGGAGGAAAAGTTTTAACTCTTTATGATAGTGATGTAAATCAGGCACACTTTAATCCAGCTACCATAAATCCAGAAATGGACAATAAATTGGCTTTGAATTATGGAAGTTATTTTGGTGAAGTAACCTATGGAACTGCATCTTACGCCTATACCTACGATAGACACGTTCAAACTTTTTTTGCGGGTGTAAATTATGTAAACTATGGACAGTTTGATGGCTATGACGAAAATGGTCAACAAACATCTAATTTTTCGGGAAGTGAAATGGCGCTGACTTTTGGTTATGCTTATAATATTCCAAATTCAGATTTTTATGTTGGTGCCAACGCTAAATTAATTTCCTCTACATTAGAGTCTTATAATTCATATGGTGCAGCAATTGATATTGGAGTTTTGTTTATCGACTCGCGTAATGATGTAAATTGGGCATTATCTATTAGAAATATTGGAACTCAAATAACTCCTTTTGCTGAAACTAGAGAAAAAATACCTTTAGAAGTGTTAATAGGAGTATCGCAATTAATGGAAAATGTTCCTATACGTTGGCATATAACCTTAGAAAATATGCAACAATGGCAATTAGCTTTTGCTAATCCTAATAGAGCACAAGGTTCACTAGATGGTGGTTCAACACCAGAAAAAGTTTCTGTTTTTGGCAACGCTTTACGCCATGTTATTATGGGAGCTGAATTATTTCCTAACAAAGGATTTAATATTCGATTGGGATATAATTTCAGAAGAGCCGAAGAATTACGTATCTTAGAACAGCGAAATTTTTCTGGAATTTCTGTTGGATTTGGGTTAAAAGTGAATAATTTAAAATTCAATTATTCTTATTCTAGATATACATTAGCTGCAAATACTAGTTTGTTTGGACTAATTATTGATTTTGGTAATAATAAATATTAACTACTCTATCCATTGAAAAAAATTACTATTGCTATCGACGGATTTTCTTCTACAGGAAAAAGCACATTAGCTAAACAACTAGCCAAACATTTAGGATATATATATGTTGATACCGGAGCCATGTATCGTGCGGTTGCATTTTTTGCGATGCAAAATGGCTACATAGGAACTGACTTTTTTGACAAACCAACTTTAATTAATAGTTTACCTTCCATAAAACTTCATTTTCAATTTAACTCTGAATTGGGTTTTGCAGAAATTTATTTAAATGAAGTAAATGTTGAAAAAGAAATTAGAACCATTGAAGTATCTAATTTTGTTAGTAAAGTAGCTGAGATTTCTGAAGTGAGAGTAAAGCTTGTTGAACAACAACAGACAATGGGTAAAGGAAAAGGAATTGTTATGGATGGAAGAGATATAGGAACAGTTGTATTTCCTTATGCAGAACTAAAAATATTTATGAATGCAAGCCCAAAAACACGCGCGCTAAGACGTTATGATGAATTACAAGCTAAAGGGCAAAATGTTTCATTTGAAGCAGTTTTGAAAAATGTAGAAGAAAGAGATTTCATAGATACTCATCGAGATGATTCACCATTAGTTAAAGCTGACGATGCTATTGAAATTGATAATTCTTCATTAACCAAAGAAGAACAATTTGAAAAAGTTTTAGAATTAGTTCAAAAGATTACTAAATCAATTTGATTTTTTGTTTATCACGATTTAAATAGTAGATTTACTTCCTATTTTTTAAAAACCAAAAACTATTTTTATGAGTATTAAATTGAGATTAACAATCATGAGTTTTCTCCAATTCTTTGTTTGGGGTGCATGGTTGATTACTGTAGGAAACTATTGGTTTGGAACCAAACAATGGAGTGGTGAACAATTTGGAGCCATTTTTTCAACTTTAGGTTTATCTTCTATAATAATGCCAGCTGTAACAGGTATAATAGCTGACAAATGGATAAATGCTGAAAAGCTTTATGGTGTTTTACACATACTTGGTGGAATTGCTCTTATTTATATTCCGCAAGTTGATAATCCAATAACTTTTTATTGGGTGATTTTTGCAGCAATGCTTTGTTATATGCCTACAATTTCCCTTTCAAATTCTGTTGCCTATAATATCTTAAAAAATAATAATTTTGACGTAGTTAAAGTTTTTCCGACAATAAGAGTTTGGGGAACTATTGGGTTTATTGCCGCTATGTGGTTGACCAATTTAACAGGGAATAAAGCTTCTGCAAATATGTTTTACATAGCGTCAATTTCTGCCGTAATTCTTGGGATTTACTCTTTTACTTTGCCAAAATGTCCGCCACAAAAGTTAATTTCAGAACATGCATCTTTGGCCCAAAAATTTGGTTTAGATGCATTCAAATTGTTTGGAACTTATAAAATGGCATTATTCTTTTTGTTTTCAATGTTTTTAGGCGGTGCTTTACAATTAACTAACATGTATGGAGACGTTTTTTTATCAGAATTTGGGAAAGTGCCAGAATATGCCAATAGTATTATTGTAAAAAAATCAACATTGATAATGTCTATTTCTCAAATATCGGAAACTTTGTTTATTTTGGCCATTCCGTTTTTCTTGAAAAGATTTGGAATTAAACAAGTTATGCTAATTTCAATGTTCGCTTGGGTATTGCGTTTCGGATTATTTGCCTATGGAAATCCATCTGATGGACTCTGGATGATTGTAATGTCTTGTATTGTATATGGAATGGCATTCGATTTTTTCAATATTTCAGGTTCATTATTTGTAGAAACTACTACCGATTCTAAAATTCGTTCATCTGCTCAAGGATTATTTATGATGATGTCAAATGGTTTCGGAGCTTTCTTTGGTGGTTTACTAAGTGGATATGTTATTGATGAATTTTTCACTCATGATGGCTCACGAGATTGGCATAACATTTGGCTTTCTTTTGCGGGTTATTCATTAATAATTGCAATTTTATTTGCTATAATGTTTAAGCATAAACACAATCCGAAAGAAGTAGAGAGTTTTAGTCATTAAAAGATTTTATATCTATCACTAGTCCTATATAATCGATACAGATTTTCAGGACTAATCATAGTAGTAACTAGATTAATTTCAAACGGTAAATAATAGGTAGGAATTATTAAAAAAATAAGTCAAGTGAATTATTAATTAAAACGATATTAAATGAAATCTTAATAAAAATTAAAATATAGTTTTCATTACTATGCTAACATATCTTAATTGGATGAAATTTTGTTGTAATTTCAGAGTTTTTGGTTCGGGATTTTATATAAAAAAAAAAGAGTTACTCCGATAAAGTTAGTGCGACAAACTACTTTAATTGAATATTAAAAACTAATTAGATCTAATGGGTTATAAATTACATTTTATCAATTAAACTTCAATAGAAAACTGAGAATCATATAATTTTTTATAGTAACCTTCTGCTTTGTTGACTAATTCTTGATGGGTTCCTTCTTCAACAATTTGTCCTTTATCCATTACAATTATTTTGTCTGCATTGACAATAGTTG
>CALPPS020000082.1 GCA_943325515.2 Flavobacterium psychrophilum | reverse complement strand
GGTCCTGTAGCACCTGTAGCGCCAGTTAAACCTCTAGGTCCCGTTGCTCCAATAGCTCCTGTAGCTCCAGTAGCCCCTGTTGCTCCAGTAGCCCCTGTTAAACCTCTAAGTCCTGTAGCTCCAGTAGCTCCCGTTAAACCAATTGGGCCTTGCGGACCTGTAGCTCCAATAGCACCTGTAGCTCCAGTAGCACCAGTAGCCCCTGTTAAACCCCTAGGACCTGTATCTCCAATAGCACCCGTTGCTCCAGTAGCACCTGTAGCCCCAGTAGCCCCTGTTAAACCAATTGGTCCTTGTGGTCCTGTAGCACCTGTAGCGCCAGTTAAACCAATTGGGCCTTGCGGGCCTATAGCACCATCAATACCATTTGTTCCTGCAATACCTTGTGGGCCTTGCAAACCACTCTCTCCAGTATCGCCTTTTAGTCCTTGTACACCTTGCGGACCTGTTGCACCATCGGTACCATTTGTTCCTGCAATTCCTTGAGGACCTTGTGGACCTGTTGCACCATCAGAACCATTTGTTCCTGCAATACCTTGTTGGCCTTGCGGACCTGTTTCCCCATTATCACCTTTTATTCCTTGAATACCTTGAGGACCAGTAGCACCTATTAAGGAAGCTAAATATTGTGCTTGTGTCCCTATATTTCCTGCATTTAGCCAAATTTGATAAGCACTTAAACCGTCAACACCTCCAGATGGTCCTCTTGGACCAACAGGTCCAGTTGCGCCAGTAGCCCCTGTTAAACCAATTGGACCTTGTGGACCCGTAGCCCCATTAGCCCCTGTTAAACCTCTAGGTCCCGTTGGTCCAGTAGCACCAGTTAATCCAATTGGTCCTTGTGGTCCTGCAGCACCTGTAGCGCCAGTTAAACCTCTAGGTCCCGTTGCTCCAGTAGCACCAGTTACTCCAGTAGCCCCTGTTAAACCTCTAAGTCCTGTAGCTCCAGTAGCCCCTGTTAAACCAATTGGCCCTTGTGGACCCGTAGCCCCTGTTAAACCTCTAGGTCCCGTTGGTCCAGTAGCACCAGTTAATCCAATTGGTCCTTGTGGTCCTGTAGCACCTGTAGCGCCAGTTAAACCTCTAGGTCCCGTTGCTCCAATAGCTCCTGTAGCTCCAGTAGCCCCTGTTGCTCCAGTAGCCCCTGTTAAACCTCTAAGTCCTGTAGCTCCAGTAGCCCCTGTTAAACCAATTGGGCCTTGCGGACCTGTAGCTCCAGTAGCACCTGTAGCTCCAGTAGCACCAGTAGCCCCTGTTAAACCTCTAGGTCCCGTTGCTCCTGTAGCACCCGTTGCACCAGTTGCACCTGTTGCTCCAGCTCCATATGCTATCCATGTTGGTGTACTCGGAGTTCCTGTATTGGTTTGAAGTTGATTAGTAGTTGTGTTATAAATTACTAATCCTTTTGCAGGATTAGTAATTTCATTTCGTTGGGTAGTTGTTAAACGTGGTAACAAAAGACCTTTTGTTGTACTATAAACGTCAAGTACAGCAGATTCATCAGGAGTGATTGTTCCAACTCCAGTTTGAGCATAATTTACTCCTGTAATAAGAAGAATAAAAAGAGCAATAAAAAATTTAAATTTAATTTTCATAGTTAATTATTTTACATTAATAAGTTTTAGGCTAGCTGACTTTCCATTGTTTAATATGACTTTAACAATATATATTGCTTGTGGATTATTAAATGGTGCATTAAATTCTGTACTATTTTCTATTTTAGATTCGAATATTTTTTTTCCAGTGGTATCAAATATTTGAATAGTAGCCATTGGAGCAGAAGTTTTTATAGTGATTTGCTGATTTTTAATTATTCCCTTTACTGCTATAGTATCTAATTCAATATTCTCCTTAGCACTATTTACAACAGGGTTTGTTATGGTAGGTTCTATTTGTGCTAAAGAATTTTCTTTGACACCCATTGAGAAGTATTTATACACATTTAAGTTAACTGTTTCAATAGAAGTAATAGAACCAGAAGTTAAAGAACTATCCCCACCAAGAATAGAGGAAGTATCTATAATTGAGGGAATTTCCACCCATTTCGTTCCATCGTAACCTGCTATAACAAGGTCTGACATTGAAAGTGACATAGCATCCAAAGCACTTGAACTTCTCCATGTTAGTGAAATAAGAGCAGTATTATTCCCTTGAATGTTCCAATATTCTGATGAAGAAATAGCCCTAATTGATACATCAAGAGTAGCTCCAATAGTTAAAGGACTCGACCTGTAATAAGCAGCATCAATAGCATTTTTTGTTGATGGTATGACCTTGGCTGGCGCATACACCCCTTTTTGACCTACAGGAAAAGTAAATGGTTTAGTGGTTATAACACTACCATATCCATCTAAATAGTGTGCATCTGAAGCATTTATGGCAGAAGCTGGATAAGCAAAAATCAGTTTACCATATGTAGAAGTTGTTCTCGATGTTATTGTTTGCCCATTACCGCCACCGAAATAATAATTATCAGAGCCAATGTAAACATAACCATTATCACTAATATACAAAGGTTCATTACTTTGAAACTGTGCAAAACTTGTATTAACAGAAAAAACAAACAAAGTGAATATCATCCACTTGATGTGCGCTGAAACCATTTCTTGTTTAATTGTAATTTTTTTCAATAGAATTAGATTTAAAAATTTATAATAATACTAAATAGAATTTTTAACTAACTGTCAAAAATATCTCCGAACGATAAACATACTCATTTAAGAGAAAATAATTATTTTTATTAAATTATCTTCCAAAAATATTACTTTTATTTATTATTAAATTTAATCTAAATTAAAAAATGATTTAATGCAAAATAAAAAATAACAAACCTAAAAAAAACTTGTAATTCTTAATTAAAAAGCCCCAATAGTTTTTATACTATCGGGGCTTTACAAACAAAAAACAATTTATTTAATTAGCTATCACAGCTTCACTTTGATTCCGAAACACCAGCTGTCCGTCAAAAGAATCGAGCAAGATGATACTATCCGTTGTCACTTTGCCTCCCAAAATCTCTTTGGAGAGTTGGTTCAGCACCTCGCGTTGGATAACCCGTTTCACAGGTCGCGCACCATATTGTGGGTCGTATCCTTTTTCGGCCAAATAATCAATAGCTTCGGGAGTAGCATCCATGGTGATGTTTTGGTGGGCTAGCATTGCAGTCACACTTTTTAATTGCAACCCTACAATTTGAGTAATATTGGCAGTAGTTAAAGGGGTAAACATTACAATTTCATCTATTCTATTGATAAACTCCGGGCGCACAATTTGTTTTAGTAAGCCCAAAACTTCTACTCTGGCTGCTTCTGTGGTCGCTTCCACACCGCCTTTCAATCCCAAACCTGATTGGGTATCAAATTTCTCTTGAATAATAGCACTTCCTATGTTGGAAGTCATGATGATAATGGTGTTTTTAAAATCGGCCACACGCCCTTTGTTATCCGTCAATCGTCCTTCGTCCAACACTTGCAACAAGATATTAAACGTATCAGGATGCGCTTTCTCAATTTCATCAAGCAGGATGACAGAGTAGGGCTTGCGTCGTACCGCTTCTGTCAATTGGCCGCCTTCGTCATACCCCACATATCCCGGAGGCGCGCCTACCAATCTACTCACCGAATGGCGTTCTTGGTATTCGCTCATGTCAATTCTAGTCATGGCGTTTTCGTCGTCAAAAAGGTATTCGGCCAATGCTTTGGCCAGTTCCGTTTTTCCCACACCAGTAGTGCCTAGGAATAGGAAAGTACCAATAGGTTTTTTTATATCCTGCAACCCAGCACGACTTCTTCGCACTGCATCACTCACTGCTGCTATAGCTTCCTCTTGACCCACTACTCTAAGATGCAATTCATCCTCAAGTTTCAGGAGTTTTTCCCTTTCGCCTTGTAGCATCTTCATCACCGGAATGCCAGTCCATTTCGCAACAACTTCGGCGATGTTTTCCCGAGTGACTTCCTCTTTAATCAATGACGTTCCCTCTTGGTTGGCAGCCAATTGGGTTTGCAAAACATCCAACCGTTCCTGTGCTTCTTTTATTTTACCATAACGAATTTCGGCTACTGTGCCATAATCACCATTGCGTTCTGCTTGTTCGGCTTCGGTTTTAAAATCTTCTATCTCTTGTTTCACCGCTTGAATAGCATCTACTACATCTTTCTCCGATTTCCATTTGGTAAAGATTTCGTTGCGCTCTTCTTTGAGGTTGGCCAAATCCATACCGAGAACTTTCAGTTTCGTTTCATCTTGCTCCCGTTTGATGGCTTCCATTTCGATTTCCAATTGCATGATCTTTCTATCCAAAACATCCAGTTCTTCGGGCTTAGAGTTAATCTCCATGCGCAACTTGGAAGCCGCTTCGTCCATCAAGTCAATCGCTTTATCCGGCAAAAAACGATTGGTGATATAGCGTTGCGAAAGCTCCACTGCCGCAATAATAGCATCGTCTTTGATACGCACTTTGTGGTGGGTTTCATATTTCTCTTTAATGCCGCGAAGGATAGAGATGGCGCTCTCGGTATCCGGTTCATCGACCATAATCTTTTGGAAACGTCTTTCGAGTGCTTTGTCTTTCTCAAAATATTTTTGGTATTCGTCAAGAGTAGTAGCACCTATAGCGCGCAGCTCTCCACGAGCCAACGCAGGTTTCAAAATATTGGCCGCATCCATCGCGCCTTCACCACCACCAGCACCCACGAGCGTGTGAATTTCGTCAATAAACAAAACAATAGCTCCTTCCGCCGAAGTTACTTCTTTCACTACCGATTTTAAACGTTCTTCAAACTCTCCTTTATATTTTGCTCCAGCAATCAAAGCACCCATATCAAGCGAATAGACAACTTTGTCTTTTAGGTTTTCTGGGACGTCACCATCCACAATTCTGTGCGCCAATCCTTCGGCAATGGCAGTTTTACCCACGCCGGGTTCACCCACAAGCATTGGGTTATTTTTGGTTCGACGCGTTAAGATTTGCAGCACACGACGGATTTCTTCATCTCTACCAATAACAGGGTCGAGTTTACCAGTGCGCGCCAGTTCGTTGAGGTTTTTGGCGTATTTATTCAGTGCATTATAGGTTTCCTCGGCAGAGGCAGAGGTTACGCGTTCGCCTTTTCTAATTTCTGCAATCGCAGATATTAAACTAGTATAGGTAACGCCTTGGTCTTTTAATATCTGGGCAACTTTACTTTTCGATTTGAAAATGGCAAGGATCAAATGTTCGATTGAAACAAATTCATCGTTCATATTATTGGCTATGATTTCGGCTTCAGTCATTGCAGTACCAGCATCACGAGAAAACATAATCTCGCCACCCGAAACTTTTGGAAAACTTTGAATAGTGCTATCCAATACCTTCTTGAATAACTCCATATTTACGTTGAGTTTTTTCAAAATAAAAGGCGTTACATTCTCATCGACTTCCAAGATTCCTTTGAAAATGTGTTCGTTTTCGAGCTGTTGTTGCCCAAAACGCTGTGCAATTTGCTGTGCTTGTTGCAACGCTTCCTGCGATTTGATGGTGAATTTAGTGCTGTTCATATTTAGTTGTTTGTATTTGTATAAATTGGTTTACTATTGTTTAAAGTTGTTTACCTTTGTTATGAGTGGGACAATTTATGTTCCAATGTAAAATTATAGTCAATATGGCTTGAAACCAATGGTTTAAATCCTATTTCAATGTCAAAATGACGCAAATCCAGACAAAATGAGTTTATTTAAAAATATATTTGGTGATTCAAATGAATCAAACAACAGTTCAAAAGTAGCATGGATACCTTTAACCAACCTAGGACAGTTGAACGAAATCATACACGAGTCCACATCAACTCCAGTAATTATTTTCAAACACAGTACTCGTTGCAGTGTGAGCCGAATGGCTTTGAAACAATTTGAAAACGAATTTGATTTGCAGTCTAAAGTTACGCCTTATTTCTTAGACTTGCTGGAGAATAGGGATATTTCGAGCGAAATAGCTTTACGTTTTGGTGTTGTGCATCAATCGCCACAATTGATTTTGATTAAAGACGGGAAATCCATTTGTAATGCCTCACATAGCGACATCTCCGCAGCTGATTTGAAAGAGTATTTTTAAAAGTCTGTTTTTTAGCTTTCTAAATAGCTTTTTAGATCGTCATAAGAACCTATCTTAACTGAAATTTTTTCTTTCCCCAATACACTTTCAATTTGAGTTGGAATAGGCAATTTTAAATCCAATAAAGGTTCAACAGTATCCAAGAATTTTATAGGATGTGCTGTTTCCAGAAATACCCCAACACTGTTGGGTTGCTTTTCCATTTCTTTTTTCAATCCAAGATAACCTATAGCACCGTGTGGTTCTGCGATGTATTGCGTTTTGGAATAGATATCTTTCATTGCAGCTTCTGTCTCAGCATCAGTATAGCTATAAGAAGAGAAATCTTTCTCAAATTCATTTAAATCGTTGTGGTATAACTCCTGAATTCGGATGAAATTACTAGGATTACCCACATCCATCGCATTAGAAATAGTAGCGATAGAAGGCTTTGGGTCGTAGTTCCCTTTTTCTAAAAAACGAGGTACAGTATCATTGGCATTAGTAGCAGCCACAAAATGGGCGATAGGCAATCCCAAACGTTTTGCCATTACGCCCGCACAAATGTTGCCAAAGTTGCCACTAGGACAAGAAAGAATAATGGGTTTGTTGTGTTTTTTTAGTTGTTGGTAAGCAAAGAAAATATAGAACATTTGGGGCAACCAACGTGCTATGTTAATAGAGTTGGCCGAGGTTAGGTTCTTGTGTTTCAAACTGTCATCCAAAAATGCTTTTTTTACCATGTCTTGACAATCGTCAAAAAAACCATCCACTTCCAACGCTTTAATATTTTGACCTAATGTAGTCAATTGACGTTCTTGTATTTCACTCACTTTACCAGAAGGATACAGTATAATTACTTCAACGCCTTTTACATTTAAAAATCCGCTGGCAACCGCACCACCAGTATCACCAGAAGTTGCTACAAGAACGGTAACTTTCTTGTCATCATTGCGATTGAAATAGGCTAAACAACGCGACATAAATCGGGCACCAACGTCTTTGAATGCCATAGTGGGTCCGTGAAATAATTCTAACGAATAAATGTTTTCCTCAACAGCAATGCAAGGAAAGTCAAAACAAAGTGTTTCGGTTATGATTCGTTTCAGTTCAACTTCTGGGATTTCATCGCCTACAAATTGTTTGATGGCTTCACAAGCTATTTCTTCGTGGGTTAGGTTTTCTATATTTTGAAAGAAAGAATTGGGTAGTGGTGTAATGTTTTCTGGGAAATACAAACCTCTATCTGATGCTAAACCTAAGACCACAGCTTCTTCAAAGCTAACTTTTGGGGAATTGTTATTTAAACTAAAGTATTTCATGTTTATATAATTTTTACTCCTTCAGCATTCACGCGTGACACATATATATCAAAAGGAATTCCAGTATCAGAATAGCTATTACTCATAGCAAAGGCAACTTGCTCTGCACTATTTTGTCCTTTGCATAATGCAAAAATAGATGGGCCAGCACCGGAAATTCCAGCACCAAGCGCACCAGCATCAAGCGCGCTATTTTTTACTTGGTCAAAATTTGGGATTAATTTTTTACGTAACGGTTCAATGATTACATCCTGCAAGGAACGACCGATGAGTTCGTAGTCTTTGCTGTACAATCCGGCTATTAAACCACCTAGATTTCCCCATTGCGTAATGGCGTCTTTCAAGGCAATCGTAGGTGACAAAACAGCACGAGAGTCTGAAGTTTTCACTTCGATTTGTGGATGTAACACCACTGCGTAAATTTCGCTTGGACTTTCAATTTTAATCACATCAAGAGGTTTGTAACCACGTACTAATGTAAATCCGCCCAAGATACAAGGTGCCACATTATCAGCATGTTCTGATCCGCTAGCGATAGCTTCGCCTTTCATAGCAAAACCAACTAGTTCGTGTTGTGAAAAAGGTTTTCCTAAAAGTTCGTTGATGCCAAAAACGGCACCAGCAGCACTAGCAGAAGAGCTCCCTATACCGCTTCCCGCTTTTATTTTTTTGTGAATTTCGATTTCAAAGCCACAGTTAGTATTGGCAGCGTTAACTATCGCAAGAGCCGCAACTCCTGCAACATTTTTTTCGGTTTCTAAGGGTAAATCAGCCCCTGTAATCTTAGTTATTCTAACCCCTTTTTCTGGAACTTTACGAAAAACCATCTCATCACCAATGCCTTCAAGACATAAGCCCATAACGTCAAAGCCACAATTGAGATTGGCGATAGTAGCAGGGCAGAATATTTTTATTTCAGTCATAAAGTCTAAAGTCATAAAGTCTAAAGTCTAAAGTCTAAAGTCATAATTATTCATTCGACATTCAACTTTAAAACTTTCGACTAATTATACATTTCCAATTCGTATTACATCTGCAAAAATCCCCGATGCGGTCACGGCAGCGCCAGCGCCAGCGCCTTTGATTATTAAGGGTTGATCAATATACCTGTCGGTATAGAATTCTACAATATTATCTTTTCCTTCTAGGTTGTAAAATGGACTTTCTTTTGGAATGAATTGCAACCCAACACTTGCTTTTCCATTATCAAACGAAGCAACAAATTTTAATCTACATTCTTTTGATTTGGCTTCTTGCAAAAGATTTTCAAAATGGGTTGCATGTTTGGTTAATGATTTAAAGAAATCCTCATTATTGGTAGTTTCCATACATTCTTTTGGAAGGAACGTATTGTTTTCTATTTTTTTCATTTCCATTTCATAACCGCTTTCACGAATAAGAATTAATATCTTTCGAGCTACATCTACACCACTTAAATCAATTTTCGGATCAGGCTCTGTAAATCCTTGAACTCCTGCTTCTTTTACTACATCGTGAAAGTTGTAGGTTTCGCTAAAATTATTAAATATAAAGTTCAAACTTCCTGATAAAACAGCATTAATTCGATTCACTTTATCACCCGATGCTATTAAGTGTTTTAGCGTATCGATAATAGGAAGGCCAGCACCAACATTGGTTTCAAATAGGAAAGGCGCATTATATTTTCTAGATAAGTTTTTAAGGTTTTTGTAGTTGTTGTATTCAGAAGAACATGCTATTTTATTACATGTAACGACTGCTACGTTTTGAGATAAAAACTTATCGTAAATATTGGCAATATCGTAGTTAGCCGTAATATCAACAAAGATGCTATTGCGCAAGTTTAAGTCTTTTACACGAGCTATGAAATCAGCTAAATTGGCATTTTCTCCTTGTCCTATAGTAGCTTTCCAATCTTTAAGGTTGATTCCTTCTTCATCAAAAACCATTTTGCGTGAATTGGCCATAGCAATAACGCGTAGGTTGATTTTTAAGTTTTCTTTTAGGAATTTTTTCTGTTGACTGATTTGGTCAATGAACTTTTCGCCTACATTTCCAACTCCCATTACAAATAAGTTCAACTGCTTGGTGTTATCTTCAAAGAAACGCTCGTGTAGCGTGTTGAGTGCTTTTTTAACGTCTTTTTCGTTAATCACAACTGATATGTTTCTCTCGGAAGCACCTTGCGCAATAGCACGGATGTTTACGTTGTTTTTCCCTAGTGTACTAAACATTTTTCCGCTAATGCCTTGGTGATTTTTCATGCTTTCGCCTACAAGCGCCACGATGCATAAATCTTTCTCCACGATACTTGGGTTGATTTTGTTTTGAGCAATTTCTAATTCAAAAGCTTTGTCGATAGCAGTTTTAGCTCTTTCGGCATCAGCATTTAGAATACCAATACAGATTGAATGTTCAGAAGAAGCTTGAGTAATAAAAATAACATTGATACTTTCATTAGACAATACTTCAAAAAGTCTTTTAGACGAACCAGCCACACCAATCATTCCAGAACCTTCAAGTGTAAGTAATGCAATTTTATCTATATGAGAGATACCTTTGATTGGATTACTTGTAGCTTCTGGATTGTTAGAAATTAAAGTACCATAAGCTTCAGGTTCAAAAGTATTTTTGATGAAAATAGGAATACTATCTTTTAAAACCGGCTGAATGGTTGGTGGATACAATACTTTCGCACCAAAATGTGATAATTCCATGGCCTCTTGATAGGAAATGGTTTCTATCGGTTGGGCTTGTTTTACACT
>CALPPS020000081.1 GCA_943325515.2 Flavobacterium psychrophilum | reverse complement strand
TTGTTCCAAGTAGCACCGTTAGTGTAACTAGCAGCATTTGCTTTTATATAATCATAATAAGAAGCTGCATTACCATTCCATGATAATAAAGCTTCTTGAAATTGTTTTGAACTAAATAATGGACGAATAGTTGGTTGAGTTAAAGAATACGTGCCTTTCGTCAACATCAAATCATTCCAAGATTCTAAATAATGAGGTGCTGGAATTGCGATAGAAGTAATAGAAGCGGTTTCATCTTCTTTTAAAGAAAATGCTACAGATAATTTAACTTTCTTTAATCCACTTAAGAATTTAGCTGAATCAGCTAAAGTGTACACTGGATTCACACCACTCATAATTAAAGTATGCACACTTCCTGCATTCATATCAGCTACTAATTGAGCTACTTTTTCGTTTGACCCTTTTCTGATTTGACGAGTTCCAACTGTTGAAAAAGCCTCACTAGCTAAAGCTTGATTGATTGCTAAAACTAGTAATTGTGCATTTTTATCTTGAATCCCAGAAACTAAAAGTCCTTTTGATCCGGATGCTTTTAACTGTTGGGCTGCTTTTACAACAACATCCTCGTTAGCTAATTTTCCAATAGCAACAGAAGAGCCAGTTACAACATTATATATTTTTACTAATGCTAATTTTTGATTAGCAACAGTCATTGGTACTCTTTTATCAGCAGCAGCTCCAGACAAAGTCATATTAGCTTCAAACTGAAAATGTTTGGACATTTTCCCCACTTGAGGAATTCTACCTTGTGCGTATCCGCTATCAAAACCTCCACCTTGCCAATCGCCTAAGAAATCAGCACCGATTGAAACAATTGTATTTGCTTTTGAAAAATCATAATCAACTAAAGCTCTTTCACCATATACTGTTTCGAATGCATCTAAAGCAGCCGACTCAGAAACAGCATCATAAATAACATGCTTTGCTGTTGGATTTTTAGCAATAAATTCAGCAATCAATTTTTCAGTAGAGGGACTTGCTAAGGTATTGGTTAATAAAATAACTTGACCACCTTTTACTTTTGCGTCTGCTAAACTTTCCTTAATTTTTAAATCAGCCTCTTGCCAGTTTGCCTCTTTTTGAGCCAATTTCGTTCTCTTCAAACGCATGCTATCATACAAAGATAATACGGATGCATGAACTCTTGCATTAGCTGCAAACTTGGCTCCAGTAATTGTATTATTTTCAATTTTAATCGGACGACCTTCACGAGTTTTTACTAATAAATTAGCAAAATCAAAACCATCAAACATAGAAGTTGCATAATAATCTGCCACTCCAGGAATGATTTGTTCTGGCTGTAAAACGTAAGGTATTGATTTGTGCACTGGTCCTTCACATGCTGCTAATGTAGCTGCAGCAGTACTGAATCCAACGTATTTCAAGAAATCACGACGAGTAGTTGAGGAAGAAGATAATGAATCTTTGTCTGATAAAAACTCATCTGTTGGAATGGCTTCCACAAATTCATTATTTCTAAGCGCCTCAACAATAGAACTATTTTCGTTTAGTTCCTCAACACTTTTCCAGTATTTTTTGTTCGATGACATCGTATATAAATATTAGCTTCTTAATAATTTTATTAGTAATGACACTTCCCACATTCTAAACCTCCCATTTGAGCAGCAGTCAATTTATCTACCCCATATTTTTTTGAAAGTTCATCGTGAATTTTTGTGTAATAAGCATTTCCTTCCATTTTAACATCGGTTTCGCGGTGACATTTTATACACCAACCCATAGTTAATGGAGCAAATTGTTTTTGGATTTCATAGGTTTGAACTGGACCGTGACATTTTTGACATTCAATACCAGCGACTGTTACGTGTTGAGAGTGATTAAAATAAACAAAGTCAGGAAGATTATGAATTCTTACCCACTTAACTGGCTGCGTTTTACCAGTATATTTTTGATTGTCTTTATCCCATCCAACTGCATTATATAATTTTTGAATTTCCGCATCATAGAAAGCTTTTGAATATTCTGGTGTTGCAGTTGTATCTGATACCTCAGCAATACTTTTGTGACAATTCATACATACATTCAAGGATGGAATACCTGCATGCTTGCTTACCCTTGCCGAAGAGTGACAGTATTTACAATCGATACCATTACTTCCTGCATGTATTCTGTGGGAATAATGTATAGGTTGAATAGGTTGATAATCTTGATCTATGCCAATTTGCATTAAAAAACCATACACAAAATAACCGCTAGACAATAATAAGAATATAGAAGTTACTAATACTAAAAATTGATTTTTAGCAAAAGCCCTCCATAGCGGTATTCTAACTTGTTTTGGTGCAACTTCTATGCCGTTTGCTTTGGCTACTTTAGTTAATATGTTGTTTACAAAAAACAACATGATGACTAGAAGAATCATAACTAAACACAATGCACCTAAGATAACATTGTTTGAAATTCCACTTTCGCTGCCTTTGGCTCCTGGAGGAGCAGCAGAGGTAACTAAACCTGTTGAAGCAACTGCTTTAGGCTCGTCTGTGTAAGCTAGAATATTATCAATATCTTGTTTAGAAAGATTTGGAAAAGCAGTCATTACCGAAGGTTTATACTCTTCCCAAAGTTTTACAGCATCAGGATCTCCTGATTTTATCATGGCAGAACTATTAGCAATCCAAGGATAAAACCAATCTTTGGCATGACGACCTGTTACGCCTCTTAAGGCTGGACCAGTCATTTTCTTGTCTAAATTATGACAAGCTGCACAATTGACATTGAACAATGCTTTACCTGCAGCAGCATCTCCTCCACCGGTTGCAGTTGTAGCTGGAGCGGCAGTTGTAGTTGCAGGCGTAGCCGCAGTGGCAGCTGGAGTAGCATTTTGAGATAATGAAGATAAGGAGAATGTAAGCATTAACGCTAAACTGAACACTATTTTCCTTGAAATCGAATTATGGTTACCCACTTTTTTCATATAATATAATGATTATCGACTAATGTTGGCTTGATTTTTTCTGAATCAAATTCAGTTATAAAGTCATCACTTTGTTAAAAACTGGCACAAAAATACGACTTAAGAACTATTCTCAAAACCCTAAATATAGCATAAATATCAATTTATATTAATTCTAAATAACAAATGCTTTCTTGTTTAATTTATTAAGTTTTACATTTGTATAAAAATCAAATCATTATGAAAATTTTCCCTAGAATGAAATTCTTTTTTTTACTACTTAGCCTTCTATTTTTATATCAAAAAAGCTTTTCGCAAGAAGGAAAAGTAAATGTTAGTCAAGATCCAAAGTTTGAACAATTATTAAATGAAAAAAGAAAAATTAATAGTTCTATTACTATAAATGATAGATACAAAATTCAAATCTTTAATGGAGATTCAGATAATTCCAAAAAAACATTATTGGATTTTAAGAGAGAAAACAAGTATATAGATGCTACTATTGTTTTTAGCACACCATTATATAAAGTTTGGGTGGGGAATTTCAAAACTCGAATTGAAGCTGAAAAAAACCTCAACAACCTAAGAAAAAAATACCCTAATGCGTTTTTAATTAATCCTAATAAATAAAAAATGCCCCAATTAGTGTCTAACTTTTTGGGGCATGTTCATACTTGGGATTTTGTAATTATTATTTTATCTTTTTCTTGACTTCCACTTCCTGGAAAGCTTCGATTAAATCAAGTTGTTCAATGTCATTATAATTCTTGATTTGCATACCACAATCATATCCTTTAGCCACTTCTTTTACATCGTCTTTAAATCTTTTCAAGGTAGCTAATTCGCCCGTAAAGACAACAACTCCCTCGCGAATGATTCTGATTTTTGAATTTCTAAAGATTTTACCATCGGTAATCATACATCCTGCAATTGACCCTACTTTAGACACTTTAAATATCTCTCTTATTTCTGCTGTTCCGGTAATTTCTTCCTTCATTTCTGGAGACAACATTCCTTCCATAGCGTCTTTCAAGTCATTGATAGCATCGTAAATAATAGAATAGTTTCTGATGTCGATTTCTTCTTTTTGAGCCAGTTGACGTGCATTTCCAGCAGGTCGAACATTAAATCCGATAATAATTGCATCTGAGGCAGAAGCCAACATTACGTCAGTTTCTGTAATCGCACCAACACCTTTATGGATAATATTGATTTGGATTTCATCTGTAGATAATTTAGAAAACTCACTCGAAAGTGCTTCTACAGAACCATCAACGTCTCCTTTAAGGATGATGTTCAATTCTTTAAATTGTCCTAATGCAATACGACGACCAATTTCCGCCAAGGTAATATGGCGTTGCGTTCTAACCGATTGTTCTCGCATTAACTGTAAACGTTTCGTTGCAATTTGTTTTGCTTCTCTTTCGTCTTCAAATACATTGAATTTATCTCCAGCGGTTGACGCGCCATCCAAACCTAAAATAGATATTGGCGTTGATGGACCTGCTGAAATAACTGTATGTCCTCTTTCATCGTGCATGGCTTTCACTTTTCCGTGATTTTTTCCTGCCAATACATAATCTCCTACTTTCAAAGTTCCGGATTGTACCAAAATTGTTGATACATAACCTCTTCCTTTGTCTAACTGTGCTTCCACAACAGTTCCTACCGCAGGTTTATTTGGGTTTGCTTTTAAGTCTAAAATTTCAGCTTCAAGCAATACTTTTTCTAACAATTCTTTTACGCCTGTTCCTTTTTTTGCAGAAATATCATGCGATTGGTATTTTCCTCCCCAATCTTCAACCAATAAATTCATCGCGGCTAATTTTTCCTTAATCTTTTCCGGATTAGCCCCTTGTTTATCAATTTTATTAATCGCAAATATCATCGGAACATTAGCAGCTTGTGCGTGGCTAATAGCCTCTTTAGTTTGTGGCATAATGTCGTCATCCGCCGCAACTACGATAATCGCAATATCGGTAACTTGAGCTCCACGGGCACGCATTGCAGTAAACGCTTCGTGACCTGGTGTATCAAGGAAAGTGATTTTTTGTCCACCTTCAAGAGTAACTGCATAGGCACCAATGTGTTGTGTGATTCCACCTGATTCTCCCGCAATTACATTTTCTTTACGAATATAATCTAGTAAGGATGTTTTACCGTGGTCAACGTGACCCATAACCGTTACAATTGGAGCTCGGGATACTAAATCTTCTTCTCTATCCGCAACCACTTCCATGGCTTCTTCAATGTCTGTGGTAATAAATTCTACTTCATATCCAAACTCATCAGCAACTATGGATAGCGTTTCAGCATCAAGACGTTGGTTCATGGTAACCATGATTCCAAGTGACATACAAGTTCCGATTACTTTTGTAATAGGCACATCCATCATCGTTGCAATTTCACCTACGGTAACAAATTCGGTTACTTTGATTGTTTTGCTTCCTTCTTCAAGAGCTTGCATTTCATCGTCACTTCTCTGACGGTGAGAATCACGCTTGTCTCTTCTGTATTTTGCTGCTTTAGACTTACTTCCTTTTCCTTGTAGTCTTTCTAAAGTTTCTTTAATTTGGTTTTTAACCTCTTCTTCTGTTGGCTCAACTTTTTGAACTATAGCAGGGCGATTCCCTTTCTGGAAGCCGCCTCCGGGTTTATTGCCTGTTTTATTTGGTCCAAATGCATTTCCACCACCGCTTGTAATGGCTGGTTTTCCTGCTTCTCCTGGTTTTGGCGGAATCCTTTTTCTCTTGTTTTTATTGGCATTATTGGCCGCTTGAGCTGCGTTTGTATTTTGTCCAATGGCAGGAGTTGAAGGTTTATTAGCGTCCTTTTTAAATTCTTCTTTTTTCTTTTTTGGTTTATTGAATTGTGCTAAATCAATAACTTGTCCTGTTAGAGTTGCCCCTGATAATTTTTGATATTGAGTTGTAATTGTTTCATCAACTGGTGCTTCTGTATCAGGTTGTTCTTCTTTAACTTTAGCAGTTTTTCCTTTAGGAGTTTCGGTTGCAACTTCTTCTTTAACTTTAGCAATTGGTTCTTGCTTTGTTATGGCAATTTTAGTAGGTTCTTTTTTGGTTTCTTGAGTAATTGTTTTTGGCTCTAAATCAATTTTACCTACTTGTTTTGGTGCAGTAACTACTACTTTTGATTTGACAACTTCTAATTTTTGTCGTTCTTCATCGGCTCTACGCTTGTCCTCAATTTCTTTTTCTCTTTCTAATCGAAGCGCTTCTTTTTCTTTTCTAATTTCTTCGCTTACTCCTTTAGAAGCTTCTTTGTTTCCTTTGTCTCCGGCAAATTGACCACAAAGAATATTATACACATCATCAGAAACTTTTGTGTTGGGACTTGCTTCAATTGCAATGCCCTTATCTTTAAGATAATCAACAGCTCTTTCCAAAGAAATATTTAATTCCCTTAAAACTTTATTAATTCTAATATTTCCTTCAGACATAAAATCTTTTTAATGTTTATCTATTGTTGGTGAAAGAATTAGTCCTCAAACTCTTCTTTCAATATTTTCATTACTTCTAAAATGGTTTCTTCTTCTAAATCGGTTCTTCTCACTAAGTCTGCCACCTCTTGATTCAAAATACTTCTTGCAGTATCTAGACCTATTTTAGCAAACTCATCAATTACCCACCCATCGATTTCGTCTGAGAACTCTGTTAATTCTACGTCATCTTCTTCTGCTGCAATTCCTTCGCGTATAACATCTAATTCATAACCAGTTAATAATCCAGCTAATTTGATATTGTGTCCTCCACGTCCAATTGCTTTTGAAACTTCATCTAATTTCAAGAATACTTCTGCTCTTTTTTTCTCTTCGTCAATTTTTACTGAAGATACTTTAGCTGGGCTCAATGCTCTTGTAATTAATAAGGAAGCATTAGTAGTATAATTAATAACATCTATGTTTTCGTTTCCAAGCTCACGAACGATACCGTGAATACGTGACCCTTTCATTCCAACACAAGCTCCTACAGGATCAATTCTATCATCATAAGAATCTACGGCTACTTTTGCTTTTTCACCTGGAATTCTTACTACCTTTTTTATCATGATTAAACCGTCAAAAACCTCCGGGATTTCTTGTTCAAATAATTTTTCCAAAAATTTATCTGCCGTTCTTGACATGACGATTTGTGGCTTGTTCCCTTTTAGTTCAACACTTTCGATAATACCACGAACGTTATCCCCTTTTCTGAAAAAATCTGATGGGATTTGCTTTTCTTTTGGTAAAACAATTTCGTTACCTTCATCGTCAATTAAAATGACAACTCTTGGACGAACATGGTGCACTTCGGCAGTATAAATTTCTCCGATTAAATCTTTAAATTGTTTGTAAAGATTGGTATTATCATGCTCGTGGATTTTAGAAATCAAGTTTTGACGCAAAGCCAAAATGGCTCTTCTTCCTAAATCAATCAATTTAACTTCTTCAGAAACTTCTTCGCCAATTTCAAAATCGGGCTCAATTTTTCTTGCATCCGTCAAGGTGATTTCTTCATTTTCTAAATCTAAATCGTCATCGGCAACGACGATTCTTCTTCTCCAAATCTCCATATCTCCTTTATCAGGATTGATAATGATGTCAAAATTATCATCAGATCCATATTTCTTTTTTAATGCGTTTCTAAAAACGTCCTCCAAAATCGCCATAAGCGTTACTCGATCAATAAGTTTATCGTCTTTAAACTCTGAAAACGAGTCGATTAATGCAATATTCTCCATGTCAAATTTTTAATTAAATATTATTATAACAATTGCTTCTTTTATCTCTGAAAAAGGAATTTCACGTTTATGTTCCACTGTTTCTTTTCCTTTTCCTATTTTTTTTGGTTCTCTTGATGTCCAAGAAAGTAAAATAGTTTCCTCGGTAACATTCTCTAATTTTGCTTCTAAACTCTCCGTTGCTGTTTTCACCTTTAGAGTTCTACCAATATTTTTTTTATACTGTCGAACTAATTTTAAAGGAGTTGAAACTCCAGCGGATGCTACTTCTAGAGAAAAATCTTGTTCTTCTCGGTCTAAATTAGCATCAATTGCTCGACTGATATCAATGCAGTCTTGCAATTGCACTCCGTTATCACCATCCAAAGTTACTGAAATTTTGTAACTGTCTGAAATACTCAAATCTACAAGAAACAAAGAGGGTTTTTCTTGTAATCCTTCTTCTATTAAATTTGTAATTTTTTCTTTAAATGTCATGGTTTTTATAAAAAGAGGGAAGCATTGCTTCCCTCATTATTTAGTTTTGCATGGTAAATAACGGTGCAAATATAGTTATTTTTTTATAAATCAAAATTACTTATTAAAACAAAAATAATTAGTATCTTTAATTAGTAATATTTAACTTTTTAGTTATGAAAAAAATCTTAGTTCCCACAGACTTTTCGAAGCATGCCTATTACGCGTTAAAAGTGGCTGCTCAAATTGCAAGAAAAAATGATGGAGAGATACTACTTCTTCATATGCTTGAACTACCTCACCAAGCTGGTGATGCTCTAGGAAGTGGTCATGAAATACCCGAAATCATGCTGTTCAAAAATGCGGCTATTGATAGATTAGAAGATTTGATGGATGATGAATGTCTAGATGGTGTAAAAGTTTCTGAAGTATTTCAATTTGAATTAGCTTTTAACGGCATTATGAACATCAGCCAAAAAAATAATGTTGATTTAATTGTTATGGGCTCTCATGGCGCGAGTGGTTTTAAAGAAATGTTCATTGGTTCCAATGCGGAAAAAGTAGTTCGTTTATCAGAAATCCCGGTGCTTGTTATTAAAAAAGACTCTGACACTTTTAATGTAAACAAATTTGTATTTGCCTCTGATTTCTCTGATGAAATAAAAAAACCTTTTGAAAAAGTGGTTGAATTTGCTAACAAACTTGGTGCAGAACTTCATTTAGTCATGATAAACACTCCGAGTAGTTTTAAGCCCACTCACATTGCCAATGAAATTATGAATGATTTTATTTCTAATTACGCCGTTAATAAATTTTCTACTCATATTTATAATGATGTAAATGTTGAAACTGGTATTTTAAACTTTGCTAATTTTGTTAATGCCGATTTAATTGGCATGAGCACCCATGGCAGAAAAGGCCTCTCCCACTTTTTAAACGGAAGCATTAGCGAGGATTTAGTAAACCATGCTGTTAGACCCGTGGTTACTTTTAAAATTTAATACCCAATAGATTGGCATAAAACAAAAAACTCCTCAATTGCTTGAGGAGTTTTTTCATTATATAAAAGAGGTTTATTGTAAAATTATTTTTTTGATATTGACAACTTCGTTTTGAGCATTAATTATTTTAACAAAGTACATGCCTTGACCAGTCCACGAATTTAAGGGCACTACATATTGTTGTGTATTCATAGGTTGGTTAAACACTTCTTGACCAAGCATGTTTGTAATTTTAATATTCCAACCAACAACATTTGCTAGATTACCACAATCAATAGTAATTTGGTCATTAGCTGGGTTAGGATAAATATTAACTGTACTTGTATAAGTAACTGGTGATGTGCTTAAAACACCTGTATTTATTGTCATTGTTAAACATTCGCTTGTGCTTGTGGAGTTATATAAATTAGTTATTTCTTGTTGGTTTAGATTTCTATTCCAAATACTAATTTCATCTAAATAACCTCCAAACCAATCACAACTATTAGGGTCAACATTACCAATTGTTATAGGTCGGTTAAAATAATTTATTGATGTAAAAAAAGAACTTGTTATATCTGTATCCACTAAAACACCATCAAAGTACATTTTAGACATTCCAGTTAATCCACTAGCTGACCATACTACATGATGCCAAGTTAAACCCGGCAGTGTTGGAGATGATGGACTATTTACTCCAACTGTACAATTACCAAAATCTGTATAAAAATACCTTGAAGAATTCGAAGTACTACTAGTAGATATTGTATATCCTCCGCATTGTCCCCAGGGTGGGCTTTGAATAATTCTTGGACCACAACTACCACCATTAAAATAAACCCAGAAGGATATTGTAATTTCTTGTTGTACGCCAATTGTGTTACTGTATGGAACAGTTATATAATTACCCGACCCGTTAAAACTTAAAGCACTATTTGAATTTCCATTTCTGTCGGATGTAGCTGTAGCACCAAAGTTAATTCCATTATTCCCATTACCACTCTCATCATTAGCATTACCGTTGAAAGGCCAATAAGCAACTAAACCATTTGTTGGCA